>DATMSF010000132.1:0-3740 GCA_035565535.1 Aeromicrobium sp. | reverse complement strand
GCGTGAAGCGCTTCGGCGGCCAGGTCGTCAACGCCGGCGAGATCATCGTCCGCCAGCGGGGCACCCACTTCCACCCCGGCAGCAACGTCGGTCGTGGCGGTGACGACACGCTGTTCGCCCTCGCCGCCGGTGCGGTCGAGTTCGGCGTCAAGCGTGGGCGCAAGGTCGTCAACATCGTTCCGTCGGAGTAACCGAGCGAACAACACTTCAGTCGAAGGGGTGGTCCGCAACCGCGGGCTACCCCTTTCGTCTTTGCAGCACCAGGAGACAGGAGCGGTCAGATGGCAGTGCCGACATTCGTCGACACCGTGACGCTGCACGTCTCGGCCGGCAACGGCGGCCACGGCGTGGCGTCGGTCCACCGCGAGAAGTTCAAGCCGCTCGGCGGTCCCGATGGCGGCAACGGCGGGCACGGCGGCGACGTCATCTTGCGGGTCGACCCTGATGTGACGACCCTGATCGACTACCACCACGAGCCGCATCGCAAGGCCACCAACGGGGCGCCCGGTGCCGGCGGGAACCGCTCCGGCGCGAGGGGCGAGGACCTGATCCTGCCGATCCCCGACGGAACCGTGGTGCGGTCCGGTGACGGCGAGGTGCTGGCCGATCTGGTCGGTGCTGGAACCGAGGTGGTCATCGCGGCCGGTGGACGTGGTGGTCTGGGCAACGCGGCTCTGGCGTCGAGCAAGCGCAAGGCACCCGGATTCGCGCTGAAGGGTGAACCCGGCGAAGAGCTGACCATCACGCTGGAGCTGAAGGTCGTCGCCGACATCGGCTTGATCGGCTTCCCCAGCGCCGGCAAGTCCAGCCTGATCGCGGCACTGTCGCGTGCGCGTCCGAAGATCGCCGACTACCCGTTCACGACGTTGGTGCCCAACCTCGGGGTGGTCACCGCCGGGTCGACCACGTTCACGGTCGCCGACGTCCCCGGCTTGATCGAGGGCGCGAGCGAGGGCCGCGGGCTGGGGCACGACTTCTTGCGGCACGTGGAACGGTGCGCGGCGTTGGTGCACGTGATCGACACGGCCACGGTCGAGCCGGGCCGCGATCCGCTGTCCGACCTCGACGTCATCGAGCGTGAGCTGCAGGCGTACTCCGACGCGACCGGTTCGGACCTGAACGCCCGCCCCCGACTCGTGGCCCTGAACAAGGTCGACGTGCCGGACGGGTCGGACATCGCCGAGATGGTGCGCGACGAGCTGGTCGAGCGCGGCTACCGGGTGTTCGCCGTTTCTGCGGCCAGCCACGCCGGGCTGCGCGAGCTGTCGTTCGCGATGGCCCAGATCGTCACGGCGGCTCGCGAGGCCGCGCCGAAGACCGAGGCCACCAGGATCGTGCTGCGGCCCACGGCAGAAGCCGGTGTGGGCGAGGAGTTCACGATCACGCAGGTCGATGGCCGGTGGGTCGTGCGCGGTGACAAGCCTCGTCGCTGGGTGCAGCAGACCGATTTCACCAACGACGAAGCTGTCGGATTCCTCGCCGACCGGCTCAACCGGCTGGGTGTGGAGGACAAGCTGCTGGCCCTGGGTGCTGAGCCCGGCGACGACGTGCTGATCGGCATCGGGTGGCACGAGGACCTGACGAATGCCGTCGTCTTCGACTTCGACCCGCAGATCCAGGCAGGCGCCGAGATACTGGGTGCGCGTGGTGAGGACCTGCGTATCGACCAACCGACCCGACGCACGAACGTCCAGCGTCGTGCCGAGCTGGCCGCCAAGCGAGCCCACGAGGCCCGCCAGCGCGAGCTCCGTTCTGCAAGTGACGAGGCCTACTGGTCGTTCGACGACGAGGATGGGGACGAGGCATGAGTCGGCTCGTCGTCAAGGTGGGCTCGTCGTCGTTGACGACTCCGGACGGGCATCTCGACCCGTCCCGGGTCGACGCTCTGGTCGATGCCGTCGCCGATGCGCGAGAGCGAGGCGACGACGTGGTGCTGGTCAGCTCGGGTGCCATCGCGGCGGGACTGGGTCCGTTGGGGTTGTCGACGCGCCCGCGAGACCTGCCCTCGCAGCAGGCCGCCGCCAGCGTGGGCCAGGGTGCGCTGTTGTCGCGGTACACCGAGCGATTCGCGGCACGCGGCATCATCGTGGGTCAGGTGTTGCTGACGGTCGACGACGTGACTCGGCGCAGTCACTACCGCAACGCGTATCAGACGTTCGCCAAGCTGCGCGAGTTCGGCGTGCTGCCGGTCGTCAACGAGAACGACACCGTCGCGACGAGTGAGATCCGGTTCGGTGACAACGATCGACTGGCAGCACTCGTCGCCCACCTGGTGCACGCAGATCGTCTGATCCTGTTGTCGGACGTGGACGGGTTGTACGACGGTCACCCCGAGGAGTCGGGCAGCTCGCTGATCTCCGACGTGAAGGGCGCCGACGACCTGGCCGGAGTCGACGTCAGCCGGGTCGGCTCGAAGGTCGGAACCGGCGGCATGGTGACCAAGATCGAGGCGGCGCACATCGCCACCGGTGCCGGGATCCCGGTGACGCTGACGTCGGCGCCGCACGCTGATGCTGCGCTGAGAGGAGCTGGGGTCGGGACGACGTTCCATCCGACCGGCCGTCGGCGCCCCACGCGTCTGTTGTGGCTCAAGCATGCGAGCGAGACGAAGGGTCGACTCCACCTCGATGCCGGCGCCGTGCGCGCTCTCGTGGTCCGCAACGCGTCGCTGCTCCCGGCCGGTGTGACGTCCGTCGACGGTGACTTCTCCGCGGGTGAACCGGTCGACCTGGTCGGTCCCGAAGGTGTCGTGATCGCTCGCGGACTGGTCAACTACGACAGCGTCGAGCTGCCGCAGCTGCTCGGCCGCAACACCCACGAGATCGCTGCCGATCTCGGTCCTGAGTACGAGCGTGAGATCGTCCACCGCGACGACCTCACGATCCTCTGACCCCACTCCCAGGGGGATCCGGGGGGTGGGAGAATGGGGGTATGAGCATCGTGGAGGACTTGGCACGGCGGGCTCGGGTCGCGGCGGCCGAGCTGGCGCTGGCGACGCGGGCGGTCAAGGACGCGGCACTGGAGGCGATGGCCGACGACCTGATCGAGGCGACCGATCGCATCCTCGATGCCAACGCCGAGGACGTCGAGGCGGCGCGGGCCGACGGGACGCCCGACTACGTCATCGACCGGCTGGCGCTCGACGTCGATCGCGTCGCGGCCTTCGCCGGGGGAGTGCGCGACATCGCTGCACTGCCCGATCCGATCGGTGAGGTGATTCGCGGGACGACGTTGCCGAACGGACTGCGGATGGAGCAGATCCGGGTACCGATGGGCGTCATCGGCATGATCTACGAAGGCCGCCCCAACGTGACGGCGGACGCCGCCGCGATCTGCTTGAAGGCCGGCAGCGCCGTGCTGCTGCGCGGTTCGTCGTCGGCCTCGCACAGCAACGCCGTGATCGTCGACGTCATGCGCGGAGCCCTGGAACGCGCAGGTCTGCCCGCCGACGTCATCCAGGGGGTCCCGGCCACCGACCGGTTGACGGCCAAGGACCTGATGCGCGCTCGCGGCCTGGTCGACCTGGTCATCCCGCGCGGCGGAGCCGGTCTGATCCGCACCGTCCTGGAGGAGTCCACGGTGCCCGTGATCGAGACCGGCACTGGCAACTGCCACGTGTACGTCGACAGCGACGCCGACCTCGACATGGCTCTCGACATCGTGCTCAACGCCAAGACCCACCGCACCAGCGTGTGCAACGCGGCCGAGTCGCTCCTGGTGCACGGCGACGTCGCCGACGT
>DATMSF010000131.1:0-2289 GCA_035565535.1 Aeromicrobium sp. | reverse complement strand
CTGCGCCTGACGATCGGCTTGTGCTGTCAGGATCTGCGCCTGCCGCTGTCCCTCGGCGGTCAGGATCGCGGCCTGCTTTTGCCCCTCGGCGGTCAAGATCGCCGACTGCCGGTCGCCCTCGGCCGTCAAGATCATGGCGCGCTTGTCGCGGTCGGCGCGCATCTGCTTCTCCATCGCGTCGATGATCGACGGCGGTGGGTCGATGCCCTTGAGCTCGACTCGGTTGACACGGATGCCCCACTTGCCTGTGGCCGAGTCGAGCTCGCCGCGCAGACCGGAGTTGATCTGGGTGCGGCTGGTGAGTGCGTGCTCGAGCGTCATGCCGCCGATAATGTTGCGCAGCGTGGTCATGGTGAGCTGCTCGATGGCCTGGATGTAGTTCGAGATCTCATACGTCGCCGCGACCGGGTCGGTGACCTGGAAGTAGATGACGGTGTCGATCGAGACCGTCAGGTTCTCCTCGGTGATGACCGGCTGGGGCGGGAAGCTGACGACCTGCTCACGCAGATCGATCATGTACCGGACCTTGTCGATGAACGGCGTGACGATGTTGAGACCGGCCGGCAGGGTCGTGCGGTACTTGCCGAACCGCTCGACGATGCCCGCACGGGCCTGCGGGACAATCTTGACCGTCATCGCGACGATCGCTGCGCCGAGGATGGCGAGCAGGACGATCACGATGGTCAGTGTGGTGAACATGTTCAGTTGACCTCCGTCGGAGTGGGCACGGCTGCGACGACGGCGGTGGCACCGTCGATTCGGATGACTTGGACCTCGACGTCGGGGTCGAACCTCGCCGAGCGGTCCGCGGCACGGGCGGACCAGATCTCTCCGCCGAGCCGGATCCGGCCGTCGTGGTGGTCGACCGCTTCGACGACCGTCGCGGTGCGACCGATCTGGGCGTCGTGGCCTTGGACCAATGTGGGCCCGGCGTGCAGCTTGTTCACCAGGGGTGGTCGGGCCACGAACAGCAACAGCAACGACACCGCGGCGAATACCGCGATCGCCAGCCAGAGCGGGCCGCCCACGCCGGACACGATCGCCGCGCATCCGCTGCCGATCGCGAACATCAGCAGGACCAGGTCGAGGCTCATCATCTCGATGATGGCCAGCACGACGGCCACCGCCAGGAAGATCACCCACGGGTTGTCCGCGATCCAATCCATGCTTTCGCCTCTCAGTTCGATCGGTCAGGCCCGATGCACGTATGCTGCCCGCCGCGCCGTCCAGCGTCCAGATGCGTGGTTCAGCACGAATCTGGACCCGAACGCGCGGTTCAGGTTCTGCTCGGTCAGTGTCGTCGCGATGGGGCCCGCCGCCACAATCCGGCCCGCGCGCAGCATCAGCACGTGCGTGAAGCCGACCGGGATCTCCTCGACGTGGTGGGTCACCATCACCAGGACCGGGGACTGGTCGTCGCTGGCCAGCAGCTCCAGGCTCGCGACCAGATCTTCTCGGGCGCCCAGGTCGAGTCCGGCCGCCGGTTCGTCGAGGATCAGCATCTCGGGGTCGGTCATCAGGGCACGCGCGATCAGCACCCGTTTGCGCTCGCCCTCCGACAAGGTGCCGAAGGTGCGCTCGCGCAGGTTCGCGATGCCGAGCTCGGACATGATCTGGTCGCGTCGGGCGACGTCTTCGTCGTCGTACTGCTCCTGCCAGCGTCCCGAGACGGCGTAGGCCGCCGACAGGACGACATCGGCCGCGGTCTCGCTGTCGGGGATCAGGTCGGCGATCTTGGTGCTGCTGTGACCGATGCGGGTACGCAGATCGACCAGGTCGACCCGGCCGAGCCGCTCCCCCAGCACCGTGGCCGTGCCCGAGCTGGGGTGCATCTGCGCACCGGCGATCTGCATGAGGGTGGTCTTGCCGGCTCCGTTGGGTCCCAGGACGATCCAGTGCTCGCCCGATTCGACCCGCCACGACACCTGATCGAGGAGCGTGGCGCCCGAGCGCACCACGGTCACCTTCGACAGGTCGATGGCGCTCGTCATCGGTGTCTCCCCAAGTCGTTGGCCGGACATGGCCAACCTATCGCGAGCCGCCGACGCGCGAGCGATAGCCTCGGTCCCGAGATGACGCAACCCGTGCCGACCGTGCAGTTCAACGTCCCGACCGTTCTGGTGACCTTCACCGGCGCGGACCAGAAGGGCGTGACGGGCCGAGTCTTCGAGGCCGCGGCGGGCTTCGACGTCGAGGTCGTCGACGTCGAACAGCTCATCATCCGCGGGCGTCTGGTGCTGAGCGTGCTGCTGACGGCGCCCGACGACCCCGAGCGATTCGCCTCGACGA
>DATMSF010000130.1:0-7909 GCA_035565535.1 Aeromicrobium sp. | reverse complement strand
GTCGGCAGCATGCCGGCGTGGTGGGCAGCGACCCCGCGTTGCAGGCCTTCGCGGAACTCGTGGAAGCCCAGCACGTCGAGATCTTCGTCCGGCAGGTGGGCGCACGCCGCGTCGACGGTCGAGGCGATCTCGAGTCGTTCCTCGGGCGTCGTCAGGTTCAACCGTGCGTCAAGGCACTCCTGCATCGCGCTCGCGCAGCCCGCTCGGCTGAAGATGAACACGATGGCCGGCAGCAGGCCCTCGGCGTCGAGGCGTTCGATGACCTCCACCCGGCCGGGCGTGCGGTGGCGCGTCCTCGGACGCTTCCCGCCCTTGTTGGGCCGGCGTCCGTGTGGAACGCGTGACAGCTGCCAGTCCTCGCGCGCCATCCGTTCGAGCTGACGGTTGACCTGGGTGGGGTCGTCGGGCTCGAACAGGTCGAACATCTTGCGGCCCACCAGGACGTGCTGGTGCAACGGGATCGGTCGCCGCTCCTCCACGATCGTCCGGGTGTCGCCGCGAACCTCGGTCAACCACTCGCCGAACTCCTCGGCGTTCGAGACCGTCGCCGACAGCGAGATGATCGAGACCGACTCGGGGAGGTTGATGATGACCTCTTCCCAGACCGCGCCACGAAACCGGTCGGCGAGGTAGTGCACCTCGTCCATCACGACGAATCCCAGCGTGTCGAGCGTGCGCGAGCCGGCGTACAGCATGTTGCGCAGCACCTCGGTCGTCATGACCACGATCGGGGCCTCGCCGTTGATGCTGTTGTCCCCGGTGAGCAGCCCGACGTTCTCGGCACCGTGCACGTGGGCCAGATCGGTGAACTTCTGGTTCGACAGCGCTTTGATGGGGGTCGTGTAGAAGCACTTGCGGCCCGTGGCGAGGGCCAGGTGCACCGCGAACTCGCCCACGACGGTCTTGCCCGATCCGGTGGGCGCCGCGACCAGCACGCCCTGGCCGTCCTCGACCGCTCGACAGGCCTGGAGCTGGAACTCGTCGAGGGTGAAGGGGTAACGATCCTTGAACTCCGCCAGGTGCGGGTGCCGGCGGTTCGCCCGGGACCGTGCGTATGCCTCGGCCGGTGACGTCATGGTGTCAGCCTATGCGGCCTCAGGGCACGAAGACCTGCAACGCCCCTGGACGGACCCGGATCGTGCGCGGCAGCTCGCCCAGCCGCTCGCCGTCACCGTAGGCCACGATGTCGGCCGAGTGGAGTCGGACCGAGCGGACGCGATGCAGCTCGAACTCGGGCAACGTCACGTGCGTCCCCTTGTACAGCTTGGGGAACACGCGGATCAGCTTGGTCTTGCTGACCGGGTTGATGACCGCGACGTCCAGGAGTCCGTCGTCGACCCGTGCGCCCTCGCAGATGCGCAGGCCACCGCCGAACGACGGCCCGTTGCCGACCGCCACCAGCATGGCCTTGCGGGTCAGGGTCCGCTCGTCGGGGGTGTCCGGCTCGAGGGTGATGGTGAAGTCGAGTGGTTCGAACTTGCTCAGCTCGGTGACGATCGCGATGTTGTAGCGCATGTTGCCGCGCGGCCACGTCATGGCGTTGGCTCGTTCGTTGACCTTGGAGTCGAAGCCCGACGCCACGACGGTCGCGACGAAGGTGCCGTCGACGTCTGCCAGGTCCATGCGACGGGTCTTCCCGCGCAGGATCACGTCGAGGGCGGCATCGTCGTCCTTGACCGGAATGCCCAGCGTTCGGGCGGTGTCGTTGCCGGTACCGGCGGGAAGCAACCCGAAGACCAGGTTGCTGTCGGCCAACAGGTCGAGCACGCCGTGCAGAGCCCCGTCTCCCCCGACGACCACGACCGCGTCGAGCCCGCGATCGATGGCGTGCTTGAGCGATTCGTGGGACGTCGACGCGTCGTTGCCCTGCACGACCTGGACGTCGTGGCCGGCCTCGTTCAGGCGCAAGGCGGCATGACCGGCGATCCGCTCGCCGTGTCGGCGCCCGGAGACCGGATTGACCAGCAGGGCAATGCGCACGCAGCCGACTCTACAGCGGCGAGATCTCGTCGTCAGTGACTTCTGGTGGTGCGGTCCTGCGCCGGCGACGGTCGGCGAAGCGCGCGATGATCTCGGCCACGAAGTACAGGATCGTCATGGGTGCGGCCAGCAGCAACATGGTCAACGGGTCGGTCGTCGGCGTCGCGATCGCGGCGAACACGAAGATCGCGATGACGATCCACGGCCGTGCCGAGGCCAGCTGCTTGGCGCTGACGACGCCGAGCCGGTTCAACAACGTGACGACCAGCGGGATCTCGGCAGCGATGCCGAACACCAGCACCATCCGGACCACGAAGTTGAGGTACTCCGCACCGGTGAGCAGCGAACCCCAGCCTTCGGGGACGAAGCCGATGAGCAGCAAGATCGCTTTCGGCAGCACCAGGAAGGCGCCGTAGGCGCCGGCGATGAACAACGGTGCACCGAGGCCGCTGAGCAGCAGGACGCCGCGTTTCTCGTTGCTGTGCAGGGCGGGCAGCACGAAGGCCCACAGCTGCCACAGCCAGAACGGGCTGGCGATCACGATGCCGGAGATCAGCGAGATCTTGAGCTGGAAGGTGAACGCGCCACCCACTCCGGTCAGCACCAGGTCGGTCTCGATGCCCTTGGCCTCGAGGTCGGGACGGATGTCGGTGTACGGCTGGGACAACCAGTCGAGGATCTGCTCGTAGAAGAACAGGGCGACGACGGTGCCGACGGCGATCGCCAGCACGGCCTTGACCAGGCGATTGCGCAGCTCGCGCAGGTGATCCATGAGCGGCATGGTGCCGCCCGGGTTCGGGTTCGGCTTGCCGCGGCTCAGCGCCAAGCCCGGGTCAGCTCTGCTCGGGCTTCTTCTCGGCAGTCTCTGCCGACTCCAGCTCGGTGGTCGACGTCACATCGTCGTCGTCGAGGCCCTTGACCTCGGACTTGAAGATGCGCAGCGCGCGACCTGAACCGCGGGCCAGCTCGGGCAGCTTCTTGCCTCCGAAGAGCAGCACGACGATGCCCAGGATGATCAGGATCTCGGTGGGACCCAACTGGCGGAACATGTTCACTCCTTCGACGAGCTGTCGAGTTCATCGTACGCGCTGAGTGCAGCCTGTGCAGCCGTGGCGACCGCCGAGCGCAACGTCTCGGGTTCGACGACCCGGACCGAACCCGCCGTGCGGATGACCAGACGGCGCAACCACGAGGGGTCCGCGCCGTACAGCTTCGCGGTCCAGACGCCGCGGGAGTCCTGCTCGATCAGGTCGATCGGGTAGTACTCGGTCATCCAGTGCGCCGACGGGTGGAGCTCGATCAGTGCGAACGGCGTGTCGGCGCCGACGGTGAACACGCCGTCGGACAGGTTGCGCGGCTCGGTGTCGTGGTCCTCGAGCGGTTGGTCGGTCACCTCGGCCGTCACGATGCGATCGAGTCGGAAGAACCGCAGGTCCTGGGCCTTCAGGCACCAGGCTTCCAGGTACAGCCGGCCCCGCTCGGTGAACAAACGGCGCGGGTCGACGAACCGTTCGGTGGCGTCGTCGCGGCTCGCGGTCGCGTAGACCATGCGGAGTCGCCGGGCGTCGGCCAGCGCGTGGGTCACGCTCTGGTGGATCGCCGCGTCGACCTCGTCGACCACGACGTCGACGGGAGCCTGCACCGAGTCGCCCAGTGCCGCTTCGATCTTGGCCAGCGCCGAGTCGATGACGACGGCCTCGTCAGGACCTGCCGACGCACGAAGCGTGCGCAGCGCGACGACCAGCGCGGCGCCCTCCTGGGCGGTCACCCGCAGCGGTCGGGTCATGAACTCCGCGTCGCGCAGGTAGATGACGCCCTGATCCTCCATGGCCGTCAGGTCGACGTCGATCAGGTCGCCACCGTACTCCCCGGTGCCGGTCATCATCAGCAGCTTCAGGTCGTCGCGCACCTGCTTGGGGGTGATCCCCAGATCCGCCGCGATCTGCTGCACCGGAACACCGGCGTTGCCTTGCAGGTACGGCACCATCGCGAGCATCCGCAGCACCTGGGACTGCGACGTGCTCACGGTCGGACCACCTCGGCCAGCTCTCCACCGACGGCTCGTCGAAGCTGCTCGACCACCGCGGTGCGCAGGTCGGTCGGTGACTCCACCAGCACGTCGGCGCCGTAGGAGGCGATCTCGCCGGCGATCTCCCACGTGGAGCCGAAGCGGACGGTCACGCGGTCGGTGGTGTCGTCGAGCGTCTGCACCGACTCGGACCGGCGGCGCAACGACAATCCTCGTCCCTTGGCCACGCGCAGCACCGCGATCTCGTCACGCGACGCCGGAAACAGCGTGTCGGCGACCTGGCGCAGATCGACGCCCTCAGGTACGTCGTAGGAGCCGGGGCGTCCGGCGGCGGTGACCTCACCGGTGATCCGCGACACCCGGAACACGCGCGTGTCGTCGCGGTCGAGATCGTGTCCCACGACGTACCACCGATCGCGCCAGGACAAGATTCCCCACGGCTGCAGGTGGCGGCGTGCGGCGGGTTGGCCGGGACGTGCGTAGTCGAACGTGATCGGCACGCGACGGATCGCGGCGTCCCAGACGTCGTCGAACGCCGGCTCGTGGGTGGACAGTCGCGGTTCGGCCATCCGCAGCACCGACGTGTCGATGTCGATGCCGATCGACTTGAGCTTCATCAGCGCCAGGTTCGACCCCGAGGACAGCCCGGCGTGCTGCCACACCCGGGTCGCGAGACCGACCACGGCGGCTTCCTCACGGGTCAGCTCGATGTCGTCGAGCTCGGCTGAGCCCCGCGGGATGCGGTAGCCCTCGTTGTCGTTGAACAGCGGGTCGTGTGATCCGACCTCGACGTTGATGCCCAGCTCGCGCAGCTCTTCCTTGTCGCGCTCGAACATCCGGTCGAAGGCCTGGTCGGACGTCGACTCGCGATAGTCGGCGATCGACTCGCGGATCTGGGCCTTCGTCAGGTACTTCGTGCTCGCCAGGAGCAGGAAGATGAGGTTCATCAACCTCTCGGTCTTGCGAACTGCCATGCGGGCAGGATCTCAGGAAGCGTCGAGCAAGTCGATCGCGAACAGCAGCGTGTCGCCGCCCTTGATCAGCTCCCCGCTGCCCTCGTCGCCGTACGCGGTGTCGGACGGACACACCAGCACGACGCGGCTGCCGACCTTCTGACCGACGAGCTGATCGGTCCAGCACTCGATCAGCTGGCCCTTCGACAGCTGGAACGTCGCGGGCGTCCCGCGGCTCCACGAGGAGTCGAACACCGATCCGTCGGGGTAGACCTGACCGACGTACTGCACCGTCACGGTCTGATCGAGCTCGATCGGCTCGCCGTCTCCCTCGATCACGACGTGGGCGCTGGAGCGCGTCTGCGTCTTGGCGGTCGAGTCGGTCGTGCTGAAGCCGGACGGGTGGCCGTCGTCGTCGAGGTCGAGCTGCGGCAACGTGTCGGGCAGGTCCTGGGCGTCGCCGGTGGCCTCGGTCGGCACCTTGGCGACGATGTCGAACACGAACACCATCGAGTCGTCGGCTCGCAGGTCGAACGACTCCTGCGCCTGACCGAATCCATCGGCGGGCGGGATGATCGCCAGCACACGAGAGCCGACCTTCTGCCCGTCCAGCGACTTGATGAAGCCGGCCAGGACAGACGTCTCGTCGAGCGTGAACATCGCCGCGCTGCCGGAGGCGTACGAGCTGTCGAACTGCTTGCCGGTACGGCCGTTGATCGCGACGTAGTTGAGCTTGACGACATCGCCCTCGGCGACCTGGTCGCCCGAGCCCTCCTCGATGACCTTCGTCGTGGTCTCGTCCGCCGACGTGCCCTTCGGGACGTCGACCTTCGGGGTGGCGTCCTTGCTGACCGTGATGCCGTCGAGCGTGGCGCCGTCGGCGTCGCCCGACCCACAGGCAGTCAGCACGAGCAGGGCGGACAGGACGGCGGGAAGCAGGCGACGCGGCACAGGAGACCTTTTGTTCACAGACGACGGTAGGTGGACCGTCGGCCATCGTATCGGGGCTTGCCAAGCCCGTTCCGGCCAGGCAGGCAACCCCTCGGCCGACTCACATGCCGTCGATGAGTCGTTGGACGCGATCGTCGTGGGAGCGGAACGGGTCCTTGCACAGCACCGTGCGCTGGGCTTGATCGTTGAGCTTCAGGTGCACCCAGTCGACCGTGAAGTCGCGCCGGCGCTCCTGGGCACGCTTGATGAACTCGCCCCGCAGTCGTGCGCGGGTGGTCTGCGGCGGTACCGACTTGGCGGCGAAGACGTCCAGGTCACGGGTCACCCGCGCCACGGCGCCCTTGCGTTCGAGGAGGTAGAACAGCCCCCGGTCGCGCCGGATGTCGTGATAGGCCAGATCGAGCTGGGCGATGCGCGGGTCGGCCCACGACAGCCCGTTCGCGGTGCGGTACCGGTCGAGCAGCTTGAACTTGATGACCCAGTCGATCTCCCGTTCCACCAGCGACAGGTCCTCGGACTCGACGGCCTTCAACGTGCGCTCCCACAGGTCGAGCGTGCGGGTGATGGTCGGGGTGTGCAGCCCGTGGCGGTCGACGAACTCCGCGGCCTTGCCGAAGTACTCGGCCTGGATCTCCAACGCCGAGAGCTCGCGGCCGTTCGCGAGCTGGACCTTGCGTCGGCCCGTCACGTCGTGCGAGATCTCGCGGATGGCTCGGATCGGGTTCTCCAGCGTCAGGTCACGCATCGAGACACCGGACTCGATCATGCGGAGCACCAGGTCTGTCGTGGCGACCTTGAGCATCGTGGTGGTCTCGCTCATGTTCGAGTCCCCCACGATGACGTGCAGACGGCGGAACCGCTCAGCGTCGGCGTGCGGTTCGTCGCGGGTGTTGATGATGGGTCGGGACCGGGTGGTGGCGCTGGAGACGCCCTCCCAGATGTGCTCGGCGCGCTGGCTGACCGAGTACATCGTGCCGCGCGGTGTCTGCTGGATCTTGCCGGCGCCGCAGATGATCTGTCGCGAGACCAGGAACGGGATCAGCACGTCGGCCAGCCGGGTGAACTCCCCGCCACGACCGACCAGGTAGTTCTCGTGGCAGCCGTAGGAGTTGCCGGCCGAGTCGGTGTTGTTCTTGAACAAGTAGATGTCGCCCTCGACGCCGTCGTCGGCCAACCGCTGTTGCGCATCGATCATCAGTGCTTCGAGGATCCGTTCCCCGGCCCGATCGTGAGTCACCAGGTCGACGACGTCGTCGCACTCGGGAGTGGCGTACTCCGGGTGGCTGCCGACGTCGAGGTACAGGCGGGCGCCGTTGCGGAGGAACACGTTGCTGCTGCGACCCCACGACACGACCCGTCGGAACAGGTATCGCGCGACCTCATCGGGTGACAGACGGCGCTGGCCCTTGAACGAGCAGGTCACACCGTACTCGTTCTCGATCCCGAAGATCCGTCGGTCCACGTCTTCACCCTAGTCCGCGCTCGGGCGTTTTCGGGTCAAGCGTGCGCGAGGGAAAGCTTGACCGCGAAGCCCAGGAAGGCTGCGCCGACCGCCGACGTTGCCCCTGCGGTCAGCACGCGACGTCGGCGGAAGGCCGCCGACAGCCGAGTTCCGCCGAAGATCAGGGCGCTGAGGTACACGACGCTCGCGACCTGCGCGATGGTGCCCAGCAGCAGGAACGACAGCGCCGGATGGGTGTAGGCCGGGTCGACGAACTGGACGAAGAAGGCGACGAAGAACAAGATCGCCTTGGGGTTCAGCAAGGAGATGACCAGGGCGCGGCGGTACGGCCGTTCACCGCGCGTCCGGGCGGGCCGGGCGTCCGCGATCGCGTCGGCGAGCTGTTCTGCCTTCTGCTGTCGGTTCCGCAACGTCGACCACGACGCGCGCAGCAGGCCGATGGCCAGCCAGGCGAGGTACCCGGCTCCCAGATACTTCACGATACCGAACGCCACGTCGTTGGCCTTCAACAGTGAAGCGACGCCGGCCGCCGAC
>DATMSF010000129.1:0-3074 GCA_035565535.1 Aeromicrobium sp. | reverse complement strand
CGGCTGTGCGACAGCACGATCGAGGGCGCCACGGTCACACCCTTGGGCAGTCGGCGTCCGGCGACGACCTGGTCGCTCTGCAGCGTGCGAGCGACGAAGTCGATGATTGGATGGACCCGCATACCCTCCTTCAGGCACGCCTCGAGGTAGGCGTCGTCGCCGGTATCCGCGGCGTGCATGGCCTTCTCGAGCAGCTCGCGGTTACGACCCAGCTCGTGCAGCGTCCACGTCAGCGCCGACGCGGTCGTCTCGTGTCCGGCCAGCAGCAGCGTCACGAGCTGGTCGCGCATCTCGGCGTCGCTCAAGGGTTCCTCATCCTCGACCTCACCGACGTGCAGCAACCGGGACAGCACGTCGGTGCGTCCGTCCAGGTCCGATGCCCGCCGCTCGGCGATCTCGGCGTACAGCAGCTCGTCGACCTCGGACTGGTTCTTGAAGTAGCTGCGCCACGGCGGGACGGGTCGAAGCCTCGGGAACGCCCAAGCCAGCAGCATCCACGTGTCGACGTCGACCATCCGGTTGACCTTGGGACGCAGGACGTCGAGGCGCTTCTCGTCGGTCACGCCGAACACGACCTGCAGGATCACGTCGAGCGTGATGGCGTTCATCCGGTCCAGCGTCACGAGGCGTTGGCCGTCGGTCCACGAGTCGACCTCGACCTTCGCGATCGACTCGACGAGCGGCTCGTAGCCGCGCATCGCCGGGCCGGTGAACGCCGGCATCAACAGCTTGCGGGCCCGCTGGTGCTGGCTGCCGTCGGTCAGCAGCACCGAGTGCTCGCCCATCACGGGCTTGAGGATGACGTTGCCCTCGCCCGCGTAGAACTCCTCGGGGTCGGCGGCGAAGATCTCCTTGATGTCGGCAGGGTCGCTGAAGATCACCAGGCGTCGGTGCGCCGGCATGATCTCGACGCTGAACGTGTCGCCGTACTTCTCGTGCCATCGGGGCACCCACACGTTGCGGGTGCGCAGGAAGCGCGGCGTCATGAGCCACGCCGATCCCTTGGGGCCGTCGGGGATGTCGTACTGGCTCATGTCACGCCGCGCCATCGTCACGCCGCCTGTCGCTCGAAGGTGAAGTCGTCGGTCTCGACCTTGCGGGTGCGCCACCAGTAGCGGAACGTGAACCCGGGCCAGATCGTGCGGTTCTTGCCCTTGCTGTCCAGGTACCAGCTGGTGCAACCGCCTTGGCTCCACACGCCCTTGCTGACCTTGTCCTGCAGCTTGTCGTTGAACTCGCGCTGCGCGGCCTCGGTCGGCTCGACGGCGGCGGCACCGCGGCGCTGCATCTCGTCGAGCATCGCGATGATCCACTTGGTCTGCTGCTCGATCATGAACACCACCGAGTTGTGGCCGAGGGCCGTGTTGGGCCCGAGCATGAAGAAGAAGTTCGGGAAGTGCGCCACCGCGATGCCCAGGTAGGTCTCGATGCCGTGCTCGTTGAACGTCTTCGACAGGTCGCGCCCGTCCTTGCCCGTCACGTGGACCCACTCGAACGCGTCGGTGACGTGGAACCCCGTGCCGTAGATGATGACGTCGGCCTCGCGGAGCTCGCCATTCTTGGTCTCGATGCCGTTCTCGGTGATCTTGGCGATGCCGTCGGTGATCAACGAGACGTTGTCGCGGTTGAACGTCGGGATGTAGTTGTCGGTCTTCAGGACCCGCTTGCAGCCCAGCCGGTAGTCTGGGATCAGCTTCTCGGCGGTCTGCGGATCCTTGACGGTCTTGCGGATGTAGGCGGCCATGCGCTTCTCGACCAGCGAGGAGACGCGCTGCAGCGGCCCGGTGAAGCCCAGCTGCGTCGACTCGTTGAACCAGTACAGCAGGTTGCGATAGATCCGGGTGCCGAACGGGACCTTCTGGATGAACGCGGCCTTGAGTCCCGTGATGTCGTGGTTGAGCTTGGGAATCACCCACGGCGCCGTGCGCTGGTACACGTCGAGCTGGCCGACGACGGGCGCGATCTGCGGGACGAACTGGATGGCGCTGGCGCCTGTGCCGATGACGGCGACCTTCTTGCCGGTCAGGTCCACGTCGTGGTCCCACTGGGCGGAGTGGAAGCGAGGGCCGGTGAAGCTGTCGGCCCCGGGCAGGTCCGGGATGTTGGGGATGTGCAGGCCGCCGATGCCGGAGACGACGACGCGGGCCTCGTAGGTCTCCTTCGTCGTCGTGACGGTCCAGACCAGCCGACTGTCGTCCCACGTGGCGCCGGTGACCTCGGTGCCGAAGTGGATCAGCGAGTACAGGTCGTGCCGCTTGGCGACATCACGCATGTACTCCCAGATCTCCGGCTGGGCCGAGTACTCGCGGCTCCAGTCGGGGTTCAGCTCGTAGGAGAAGGAGTACATGTGGCTCTGGACGTCGCACTCGGCGCCCGGGTACGTGTTGTCGCGCCAGGTGCCGCCGACGTCGTCGGCCTTCTCGACGACGATGAAGTCGGAGCGGCCGGACTCGCGCAACTTGATCGCCATGCCCATGCCGGAAAAGCCCGATCCGATGATCAGGACGTCAGTGGTAATCACCTTTCGGATACTATCGGTATCCGAAAGGTCTGTGAACCGTCGGAGGGAAGGACATCACGTGAGCATCGACACGCCGTCGAGGGCTGATGGTGCGGGAGTTCGCGCCGTACGGCAGGCCAAGACGCGACGGCGTCTGGTCGATGTCGCTCGTGAGATGTTCCTGGCCGACGGCTACGCCGCGACGTCGTTGGACAAGGTCGCCGAGCGCGCCGGCTTCTCGAAGGGGGCGGTCTACTCGAACTTCTCCGGCAAGGAGGAGCTGTGCATGGCGGTGCTGGACAGCATTCATGCCGAGCAGATCGTCCGGGTCTCCGACGTCTTCAACGGGCCCGGGGACCTGGACGAGCGCATCGAGGGATTCGTCGAGTGGGCTCGGCAGGGCATCGGCCAGCCCGCATGGGTGGCGCTGGAGTCCGAGTTCGGCGCGGTCGCTCGTCAGAGTCCCTTCGTGGCGTCGTCGTTGCGCCGGCGCCAGCGGGAGGTGCGCGATGCGATCATCGCGCTGATCGAACAGGTCTCGTCGGAGCAGGGCATCGAGCTGCGCTACTCGCCG
>DATMSF010000128.1:0-6305 GCA_035565535.1 Aeromicrobium sp. | reverse complement strand
CAGGGGTTCTACCGCGACTACTTGGGTCTGAGCGTGGAGACGTTCAATCTGGGCTGGGTCGCTCAGCTGCAGTCTCCGGACGGCCGAGCGACGGTCCAGCTGGTCACTCGCGACGCCACGGCCCCGGTCGACTCGCACCTGTCGGCGCACGTGGGGGAGGGCGTTGAGGAGGCGTACGCCGAGGCGCAGCGACGTGGGCTCGAGATCGTCCACCCGCTGACGCAGGAGCCGTGGGGTGTCCGGCGCTTCTTCGTGCGCGCGCCCGACGGGACCGTCGTCAACCTGGTCAGTCACGTGGACTGACTCGGCTAGCCTCCGAGCATGAGCACCCCACCGACCCGCGGCGCCCATCGATCCTCGGTCGTCAAGGCGCACCGATCTCCGATCGACAATGCGCACCTATCTCCGATCGTCATCGCACACCGCGGTACGCCCGGCGTGCGGCTGGAGCACACGCGACCGTCGTACCTGCTGGCCATCGAGCACGGTTGTGACTACATCGAACCCGACGTCGTGGCCTCAAAGGACGGCGTCCTGGTCGTTCGGCACGAGAACGAGATCAGCGCCACGACCGATGTGGCAGAACGCCCCGAGTTCGCCGACCGGGCCACGACCAAGGTCATCGATGGCACGTCGAAGTTCGGCTGGTTCACCGAGGACTTCACGGTGGCTGAGCTCAAGTCGCTGCGAACCCGTGAACGGATCCCCAGGACCCGGCCGCACAACGTCGCGTTGGACGGAGTCGAGCAGATCTTGACGTTCGCCGAGGTGCTGCAGATCGCCGCAGCGGCGGATCGTCCCGTGGGGGTGTACGTCGAGACCAAGCATCCGACCCACTTCCGCCGGCTCGGACTCGACCTGGACGATCTGTTGATCGCCGACCTGGAGTCCGCCGGGGCCAACGGCCCGGAGGCGAACATCGTCATCCAGTCGTTCGAGACGAACTTGCGGGCGCTTCGACCGCGAACGTCAGCCTTCCTCGTGCAGCTGATGAACTCGAACGGTGCCCCGGCCGACTTGGCCGCCGCCGGCGACCCCCGGCGGTACGCCGATCTGCGCACGCCCGCGGGTCTGGCCTGGATCGCTTCCTACGCGGACGGCATCGGGCCTCACAAGCACCTGGTCGTCGAGCTGGACGATCGCGGTGACCTCGGTCGCCCCACGACGCTCATCGACGACGCCCACGCCGCGGGACTCGACGTGCACATCTGGACGATGCGCGACGAGAACGAGTTCCTGCCGACCTCGCTGCGACGCGGGACCGCGCGCCACGAGCTGGGTGACGCCGTCGCCGAGTACGCGCCGTTCTTCGACGCCGGGATCGACGGTCTGTTCACCGACCACACCGCCACCGCGGTGGCTGCGCGCGCCGCATGGCTGTCCGGACGGCAGTGACCCCGACGACGGCGTCGTCGGGGTCACTGGTTCAGGCGTGGTCTCAGGGCTGTGATCGCGGCGCCGGTGGTGGCGGCGGCACGTACACCTGCGGGGTGGCCTTCGGCATCATGACCCACGCGACGACGTAGGCCACGACGACCGAGCCGAAGCCCAGCACGGTCAGCACGGCTGTCGCCAGACGGATCAGATTGGCATCGACGTCGAGGTACTGGGCGACTCCGCCGCACACGCCACCGATCCACTTGTCGTCGGTCGTGCGCGTCAAACGCTTGCTCATGCTCGGTCCTCGTTCTCGGTGAATTCGGTGTCGGACAGTGCGGCGTCGGGCGATTCGGTGCCTGGCGAGCGCGAGACGTCCGCCTCGGTGACGGTGGGTTCGGGGAGCGACCCCTCCACGGTGGCGTCATGGGCGACGGCCGGGTCGGCGCCGGTTGCTGCCGGACGCGGCCTGCGGAACGTGGCCAGCACACCCAGCACGCCGACGACGATCAACACGGCGGAGAAGGTGTAGCTGAGCTGCTTGCCGGTCAGTACGTCGCGATCCCACACCGCCCAGTTCAAGGCGATGGCGCAGAACAGCAGGCCGAAGATCAGGCCGCTCCAGCGGAATCGATGACGGGTCATTTGCGGATCACCTCGATCGTGCCGAGCCGATGATGGATCTGGATGGTCAGGTGTCGATACGAGTCGGCCGGCGAGCTCATGTCGACATTGGTGCCACTGGCCTTGCGGTCGAACAGCCGGATCTCGCCCGCGCGCACCGTGGCGTCGACGTCGATGTCCAGTCCGGACGGCACGATCACGCGCGTCTCGCCGACCCCGGAGTCGATGTGGAGGGTGCGGCCCAGGAGTGCTTGGGGGTCCTTGACGTCGCTCAGGTCGATCTGGAGCTTGCCCAGACCGTGCTCGTACCTGGTGTCCACGACAGAGGCGGTGGTGGGCGTCTCGAGCTGTTCGCCGATCCGCAGGTTGGGGACGGCCGATCCGACGGCCAGCGTCAGCGCCAGCAGCAGTCCGAGGGCGATCAGCGGGCCGCCGTCGCCGAAGAACGTGCTGATCAGCAGCCCGACTCCGACGACACCGAGCGCGACAGCGACGTACACCGTCCAGTCGACTCCGCCGCGCGACTCCGCGACTAGACGTGTCACGGCCAACGCGATCGCGAGGATCGACAGGGTCAGACCCAGCAGGGCGGGGGAGCGACGTTCGCGCGGTCGGGGCGCGGTTGCCCCTGAGGCGTGCACCTGTTGGGTGTCGACCGCGTCGACGGCCTCCTGTCGGCGTCGTTGGGGCCACACCACGAAGATCGCGAACAACAACGCGGCGGGCAGCAGCCACCAGGGGAACCCTGCGCCCCATCCCCACCCGCTGTCCCCGACGACCGCGAGCAGTGAGAGGACCGCGGCGGCGACGAGACCGCCGACGCGGACCCGCTCCTCGTTCTGGTCGAGGTTGAACCACTCGGCGACGTGACTGGGGCCGTCTTCGGACGGCAGCAACGCCCAGCCGGCGACGTAGCAGATGATGCCGGCACCACCGATCAGCGTCAGGACGACGAAGCCGATGCGGACGATGACCGGGTCGATGTCGAAGTGCTTGGCCACGCCGGTGCTCACGCCGCCGAGCAGCGCATCGGATCGCGATCGCTTGACGTCGGTGATGGAGCGCAGCCGGGAGGGGTCCGACTGGGACGGGGTCGACTCCTCGGTCGGAGGGACCTGATGTGTGTCGTTCATGTCTCCATCGTGGCCGTTGAATCCGCGCGGTTCCATCGGGATCGCCCCTGAAGCACCCCCGAGATCGGTCAGGGTCGGGCCCGGGCGCGTCCGGGTGGTCGGTGGCGCCTTCGGCGTGTGACGATCGGGGAGTGACCGAGTACCGCCGTGCCGTTCGACCGGCTGATCGACGCTTCGTCGCCGGAGTGGCGAACGGATTGGCCGATCACCTGGGCGTGCCGGTGGTCGCGGTCCGGATCGTCTTCGTCGCCACGAGCTTGTGGAACGGTGCGGGGGTCATCGCGTACCTGTTGCTGTGGCGTTTCCTGCCCTTGGCGAAGCCGGAGATGTCGCCCGGCCTGGAAGCCGCGACGCGACGCGGCTTCCGCAGTCGAGATCGACTACCGGTGCGTGAGATCGTCCAGGCGGCATGCCTGTCGGCGGTGGGGCTCGGCGTTTTCCTGGTGCTCCAGGCCAACGGACACGGCGTCAGCGGCTCCATCGCGATCCCGGTCGTCATCGGGCTGGTCGGCGTCGCGGTCATCTGGCGCCAGTTCGACGACGCCTCGCTCGGACGCTGGATGCGGCAGACGAGCGGGTTGGCCTTCGCTGCGCGGGTCGCCGTGGGGGTCGTGCTCGTCGCGCTCGCCGGCGGGTACGTCATCACCCAGGACCGCGGCTGGGGGGCGCTCGCCGACCTCGCCGTGGCGGTGGTGGCCGCCCTGTTGGGCGTCGCGTTGATCCTGGGTCCGTGGCTGTACAAGCTGGTGACGGATCTGGACGAGGAGCGCCGCGAGCGGGTGCGTTCGCAGGAGCGGGCCGACGTCGCCGCACACCTGCACGACTCGGTGCTGCAGACCTTGGCGCTGTTGCAGAAGAACCCCGGCGACCCGGCTCAGGTGGCGACGTTGGCCCGACGACAGGAGCGAGAGCTCCGGTCCTGGTTGTTCGGCACCGACAACACGATCGGTGATCGGTTCGCGGCGACGGTTCGGGCGGCGGCGGTCGAGGTCGAGGACGACCATCGGATCCCCGTCGAGGTCGTCGTCGTCGGCGACGTCGCGATGGATCCCGACGTCGCGGCGCTGGTGCGGGCCACGCGGGAGGCCATCGTGAACGCCGCCAAACATGCCCACGTCGATCGCATCGACGTGTACGCCGAGACCGACGGCACGGTCGCCGAGGTCTTCGTTCGTGACCGGGGCCTCGGGTTCGATCCCGACCACATCCCCCAGGACCGGATGGGTCTGCGTGGATCGATCATCGATCGGGTCGAGCGCCATGGCGGGTCGGTCACGATCCGCAGCGCTCCCGGTGAGGGCACCGAGATCGCGCTACGCATGCCGGTGCGCAGTGGCACGATGCACCGGCAGGACGAATCCGTGGACGAGGGGAGCAGCAGATGAGTACGACCGAGCAGTCCGAGGGACGTCTGCGGGTGGCGATCGTGGACGACCATGCGATGTTCCGCACCGGTGTGCGTGCCGAGATCGCCGACGCGGTCGAGGTCGTCGCCGAGGCAGAAGACGTCGACAGCGCCGTCCGGGTGATCGAGGACCTCGGTCCCGACGTCGTGCTGCTCGACGTCCACATGCCTGGCGGCGGCGGTATCGAGGTCATTCGGCGCGTGCACCCACGTCACGCCGAGACCAAGTTCTTGGCGCTGTCGGTCAGTGATGCCGCCGAGGACGTGATCGGTGTCATTCGCGCCGGCGCTCGCGGGTACGTCACCAAGAACATCGCCGGGCACGAGCTGGTCGATGCGATCACACGGATCGCCGCCGGTGACGCGGTGTTCTCGCCGCGTCTCGCAGGATTCGTGCTCGATGCGTTCGCGGGGACGATCGAGGTCTCGCAGGTCGATGAGGATCTCGACCGGCTGACCGAGCGCGAACGCGAGGTGATGCGCCTGATCGCCCGCGGCTATGCCTACAAGGAAGTGGCCAAGGAGCTGTTCATCTCGATCAAGACCGTCGAGAGCCACGTCAGCAGCGTCCTGCGCAAGCTTCAGCTGTCCAGCCGCCACGAGCTGACCCGCTGGGCCAACGACCGCCGCCTGATCTGATTCCGGGGGGCGGTGAGTTAGCGACGTAACCCGTTTCCCCGGTGCCTCAGCGACCCATCACGCTCCCTTCAGGTCGCTCAGACACCGCCATTGGTCGATACGTCGCTAACTCACCGCCCCTTGGGTGTCGCTATTTGGGGTGTAACTCGGTGTGACTTTTGGCGCAGTGGGTCGTTTGACCAGACATGACGAGGAGCATGGTGCGGCGCGGGCTGAGCGCTGTCGTCGGGGGATTGCTGGTGGCGGTCGGAGCGGTCGCGGTGCCGGGGGTCGCCTCGGCCGACCCGGCGACCACGAAGGATCGGGTCACGGTCTCGGACGGCACGTCGCTGGCCGTCACGCTCACCGGTGAGCAGCCGATGCAAGCGCGGCCGACCGTCGTGGAGTTCACGCCGTACGGTTCGAGCGGAGCGGCTTTCAGCGTCGGGGCCGACTACAACTACCTGCTCGTCCAGATCCGCGGAACCGGCGACAGCAACGGCTCGTTCGACGCGCTCGGACCGCAAGGTCAGCAGGACGTCGTCGACGTGCTCGAGTGGGCGTGCACGCAGCCGTGGAGCGACGGTCGGCTCGCCGTCGCCGGGTTCTCGGCCAGCGCCATCATGATCTTCAACTCGCTGCACCATGAGCTGCCGTGCGTGAAGGCGGCGGTCCTGCGCTCGGGCACGTTCGAGCTGTACCGCGACCTCCTGGTGCCGGGAGGTATCCCGAACACCCTGGTCGGAGCCGGAGTCCTGCTCATGATCGGCGCTCCCGCGCTCGCCCAGGGACCGGAACGGTTGCAGCGTGACCCCGCCTCCGTGATCGGCGTGCTGGTCGGCCTGGCGGGCACCGGGCTCAACGCCGGCCTGTTGCACCTCTCGCTCGACCAGTTCTGGGCAGAACGTGGCTTCCGCGGGAACGCCAACCAGATCCCGACCCTGTTCCTCGACGGCGTGTTCGACGTCGAACCACGCGGTGACTACGAAGGGTTCAAGCAGCTGCGCGCCGACGGGGTGCCGACCCAGCTGCACGTCACGGGCGCCCACGACGGCGCACCCGCCGGGACCGACAACGGCCGGCAGGCGATCGACCGCTGGTTGGAGCGCTACGTCCAGGGCGTCGACAACGGCGTCGAGAACGAGCCC
>DATMSF010000127.1:0-2132 GCA_035565535.1 Aeromicrobium sp. | reverse complement strand
CCTGAAACAGCATGTTGTCCGCCAAGTAGTAGGGCCACAGGTCGCGGGTGTCGTTCAACCAGAAGCGGACCGCGCGGGGCGATGCGGGTAGCTGCCGCAGCTGCACCAGACCGACGAGCGCCGCGACGGCCCCGGTGGCTGCCCACGCACCGATGACACTGGGAGCAGTCGGATGCACGTGAACGGCGAAGTACATCGCCGGCAACTGTCCGACCGCCCACAACGCGTCGTTGACGAACGTGGCGCGGACCCTCCCCTGGACGATGAGTGCCGCGCGCACGAATTCTTGAAGTGCCAGAGCAGGCATCGCGATCGCGGCGACCAGCAGCACGTCGCGCAGTGGATGCGGTGCGAACGCCGCACCGATCGCCATCAACCCACCGACCGATACGCCGCTGAGCACTGCAGTTGTGGCGGCGCGTCCGGTCTGCCGGCGCAGCGTCGACGGGTCCGCTCCGGAGTACCGCGACGTGAGCGGATCGCCGGCGACGCCACGGGTGATGAAGACCGCGAGCAGGTAGAGCTCGAACGTGAAGGCGATGGCGCCGACTTCGGGGGCCCCCAGGTTCCGAGCAGCGAACACCACGAACACGAAGGTCGCGGCGCTGGCGACTGCCTGATCGAGCAGCCCCCAGCTGATCGTCCCGGCAGCGCGCGACATCCTCGGGCGCGTCACCACGATCCGATCCGGACTCCCGATCCGAGTGCCGTCACCGTCATCGCTGCACCGCAACCATCACTTCGCACGAACGAGCGCGCCCTTCTCACCCACACGGATGAACGGAAGGTCGTGCTTGTCGATGAATTCCTGGTAGGCCTGCAGCGAACCGTCCCAGGCCGTGTTCGCCAAGCAGTCGTCCACGACGATCCCGCCGCCTGGCACCAAGTGGGGATATACCGCGTCGAGAATGACCCGCGTGGGCTCGTACAGATCGATGTCGAGCAGCATCGCCCCGACGCCACCCCACGCCGACCAGTCAATAACGGAGGCGTCACCGGCATGGGTCTCGAAGCGCTGGTACCCGAGGCGCTGCAGATTCTGGCGGAAGTGCTTCTCGCTGCCGTAGCGGAACTTGTCGTACTCAGCCTCGTCCTTGCCCCGTTCGTCGACCTCGACGGTGATGGACTCAGGAGTGAAACCACTGAAGGTGTCGAACAGGTGCAACGACCTGTCGTCCCCGCACGTTCGCAGGTGCTCCAGCAGGAACACCGAGCTGTCTCCCTGCGCGACGCCGACCTCGGCGACGAGCGCACCGGAGTCCCGCGTCGCGTCGATCAGCTGGACCATCGTGGCCAGTTGAGCCGGGTTGATCTTGTACGGATAGGTCGGGGCCATCAGACGCCGGATGCCCGGCGTGCGGTAGACAAGGTACTTCGCCTGCTCGGTCAACCTCATGCTTTTCCTCTTCTGCAGACGCCGGACAGTCGTCCTAGCGTACGGCTCCGGGCAGAAAATGGTTCAACGGCGCGCCACCGGCGACAGCTCAGCGGCCCGGGTGTACACCTCCGCCGCATAGAGCAGCCACTGGTGCACCCCGTCGGGGCCGCCAGTCGCATATTCGTGCACCATGTGCCGGTACGCCTTGGGGGCTTCGGCGTGCGCTGCTTCGGGTACGGTCACCGAGGCAGGGTCGACCCCTGTCGAGACCATCACGATTCGCTCCACAGCGCGCGCGACGATCCCGTTGTGGGAATCGAATGCTCCTGCGGCAATGATCTCGGCATGGGCCAGCGCCGCCACCACCAGCCCCGGCGCCGTGGTCGGCGTGACGAGCGCCTTTCCCAATTCGGCCAGTCGCGCCGTACCCTCCGGGTTTGACGGCCGACCCAGCTCGTCATCGGGGACCGAGCCGGATGCCGCGACTGAGTGCAGCCGTGCGATGACCTGCAGTGGGGCGCGTCGCCAGGCCGGCACCGTCCCGAGCAGTTGGCCGGACAAGCGCAGAGCAGCCTGACTCGTCGGGTTCCCCTCGCCTGCTGTCAGCGCATCGGCGTCGACGTCATCGCCCTCGAGTCTCGCGTTCGCAGCCGCACCGAGCAGCAGCGAACGAGCCGTGTCCTCCGGCGTCGTTCGGCGCAGACCACGGTCTCGAAGCAGCGCGTCGATCCCGTCCCGGGAAGCGGAGAATGCA
>DATMSF010000126.1:0-2224 GCA_035565535.1 Aeromicrobium sp. | reverse complement strand
CTCCTGCCAGGCGGCCAGCTCGGCGCGAGCGGCGACGTCGGCTGCCTCGCCGGCGGCCACGGCCTCCCTCGCCGCGGCCAGATCCGCCCGTGCGGCATCCAGCTCGAGGGCCGTCGTCCGAGCATCGGCGCGCAGCTCATCGACCCGGCCCCGTTCAGCGGCCACCCGCTCGCGGGCCTGGGCCAGCAGGATCTCGATCTCGACGGCTCGGGACCTCAATCGTTCGAGCTCGGTCCGTTGGTCGACGATCACCTGGTCACGCTGCGAGATCTGCTGGGTGACTCGATCGATGAAGATCTGTTGTGCTGCGCGGCGTGAGCGCGCTTCGTCGCGATAGCCGGCAGCCAACGCTGCACGATCACGCGCGGCCGAGCGGCGCAGCACCACGATCTCGGCGAACATCAGGCTCGCGACGGCGATGCCGGCGACCATCGCGGTCACCGTCGCTGCGGTGAGAGCGGCGACCGTAGCGGTCACGATGGCGGCCACGGCGACGCCGGCGCTGATCAGCAGCACCACGACAGCAGCGACCAGCTTGACGGGGTGGGAACGACGACGGCGGGTGTCCATACCGGAATCGTAGGAAGAATCGATGGCCGATCTGCGCAGACGCGCCGTGACGGGTGTGAGCTGTGGGTCAGGTGCGACGCGCCACGCAGCCGACCAGATGATCATCGACCATGCCCGTGGCCTGCATCATCGCGTACGCAGTGGTCGGCCCGAAGAATCGAAATCCCCGCTTCTTCAGCTCCTTGGCCAGCGCGATCGAGGCAGGTGTCGTGGCCGGAACGTCCTCGATCGTGCGCGGCCCGACGTGGTGCTCCGGCGCGAACGACCAGACCAGGTCGGCGAAGCGGCCGCCCAG
This sequence comes from Aeromicrobium sp., assembly GCA_035565535.1. GTDB lineage: Bacteria > Actinomycetota > Actinomycetes > Propionibacteriales > Nocardioidaceae > Aeromicrobium. The sequence continues at coordinate 1,359 of DATMSF010000126.1, read as the reverse complement.
GTCCAGCACCGCTCGCGCGTTCGATATCGCTGCCTGGATCTTGGCGCGGTTGCGAACGATCCCGACGTCACACATCAGGCGCTCGACCTCGGTAGCACCGTACTGCGCCACCACTGTCGGATCGAAGTCGGCGAACGCCGACCGGAAGCCCTCGCGCTTGCGCAAGATGACGGCCCACGACAGTCCGGACTGGAACGACTCGAGGCACAACCGCTCGTACAGCCCGCGTTCGTCCCGAATCGGCCGGCCCCACTCGGTGTCGTGATAGCCGACCATCGCCGGATCGTTGCCCCAAGGACAGCGAGCCAGACCGTCAGCGCCGATGACCAGGCTCATGCGCCCTGCTCGCGGCCCTTCCGCACGAACCAGTCGACGGCGGAGTCGACGTCGTCGGTCAGGTGCAGCATGTCGACGTCGCCCGGAGAGATCTTGCCGTCGACCTCCATGGTCCGGCGCAGCCAGTCGATGAGCCCCGACCAGTACTCGGTGCCGAACAGCACGATCGGGAACGAGGTGATCTTGCCGGTCTGCGCCAGCGTCAACGCCTCGAAGAGCTCGTCCATCGTGCCGAACCCGCCGGGCATCACGATGTATCCCTGGGCGTACTTGACGAACATCGTCTTGCGCACGAAGAAGTAGCGGAAGTTGATGCCGATGTCGACCCAGTCGTTCATGCCTTGCTCGTGCGGCAGCTCGATGCCGAGCCCGACCGACACACCGCCGCACTCACTGGCGCCGCGGTTCGCCGCCTCCATCGCACCGGGACCTCCCCCGGTGATGACGGCGTAACCCTCGCCGCAGAGCTTCTCGGCGATCTGACGGGCCGCCTCGTACATCGGATCGTCGGGTTGGGTCCGGGCCGAACCGAAGATGCTCACTGCCGGCCCGAGCTCGGCGAGCGCACCGAAGCCCTCGACGAACTCGGACTGGATGCGCAGCACCCGCCACGGGTCGGTGTGCACCCAGTCGGCCGGACCCCTTGAGTCCAGCAACCGCTGGTCGGTCGTCGTGGCCGGGATACGCGCCCCGCGCAGACGCATGGGGCCTTTCTGATACGAACGAGATCTGCTCACGCCGTCCACTCTGCCCGATCCGCCGCCGTCACGCTGTCAGCCAGGCGCGCAGCCGACGTTCGACGTCGAGAATTTCCCCGATCTTCACGTGCTCGTCGGCCTTGTGGGCGAACTCGGGGTCACCCGGCCCGTAGTTGAGGGCGGCTACCCCCAGCTGCGAGAACTTCGACACGTCGGTCCAGCCGTACTTGGGTCCGACCGTCAGCCCGAGCGCCGCGACGAAGTCGCGCGCCGCCGTGCGTGACATGCCCGGTAGGGCACCGGGCGCCGAGTCGGTGACCGTCAG
>DATMSF010000125.1:0-2785 GCA_035565535.1 Aeromicrobium sp. | reverse complement strand
ACCTCATAGGCCGACGCCGCTGAGACATACCTCGTGTCGGCGGCTGCGAGCTGGTCACGGGCAGCGTCGTCGAGCTTCGGCGAGTCAGTCAGAGCCCACAACACGACGTGCGTGTCGAGCAACAGCCTCATGAGTTGATCGGGTCCGCGTCGTCACCCTCCCAGGCAGCCAGCTCCTCGCCCGGCAACGGCGCGAAGAAGTCGTCGTCGTCGAACTCGACGTCAAATCCGCCGAACACGATCTCGGCTCGTCGGACCGGACGCAATTCGGCCACCGGGCGTCCCGCCCGCGCAATGACGATCTGCTCGCCGGCTTCGACTCGTTTGAGCAGCTCCGACAAGCGGGTCTTCGCGTCCTGAACATTCACCGTGACGGTCATATGTCTATGCTATGACCAGATGGTCTGGTTGACCAGACCATCTGGTCAACCGCGCGAATCACGTGTCCCAGCGGAACAGCTTGGCCGCGAGGGCCCCGAGCACGAGCGCGAAGCCGAGCAGGATAACCATCGGCAGCACGATCGCCGACGGCCCCTGGTCGCGCACCATGACGTCGAGCATGCCGTCGTTGAGGTGCTTCAACGGCAGGCAGTTGCTGACGACCTGCAGCCACTTGGGCGCACCGTCGAGCGGGAAGAACGAGCCGGACAAGAACGCCATCGGCAGCACCACGAAGTTCGCCAGACCGATGGCTCCTTCCTCGGTCTTGGACACCGCTCCGCCCAGCATCCCGATGGACAGGAACGCCAGCGTCCCGGCCGCCAGCAGCGGGATGACCAGCGGCCACCAGCCGGTCAGCTTCAGCCCGAACAAGGCGGTCGCAAGTCCGATGAAGATCGCGCCCTGGACGAGCGCGACGACCAGGCTGACGCCGATGCGGGCCATCACGACCGACGACGTGCGGATGGGAGCGAGCCGCAATCGGCGCAGCAGTCCGTTGACGCGCCACGACACCAGGTTGAGCGCGGCACCGAATGCGGCGCTCATCGCGACGGCCCAGCCCAGCAGGCTCGGCGTGACGTACTGGATGGCCTTGAGCGACTCGTCCTCGACCTGCTCGGTCCGCAACGTGAACCGTGGCGGCGCGGCGGCGTCCTGGTTGGCGCCCTGCACGATCGCCTGGAACCAGCCCTGCACTTGCGCAGCCTTGACCTGGTCGGCAGCCGAGTAGTGCACCACGAGCGTGTCGTCGTCCTGCGTGACGACTGCGTCGACGTCGCCCTGCTTCAGCTTCTCGAGCGCATCGTCGAGGCCACCGACGGCGGGCTCGACGTCGAACCCTTCGCCCAGAGCGGCGCGCGCATCGGCGGGCATGTCGTCGAGCACCGACACCTGGCCGACCTGGACGACGTCGAGCTTGGCTGCGCCCTGGTCGGTGAAGATGCCGCCGAACAGGATCAGGAACATCAGCGGGAACGCGACGGCCCAGAACAGGGTCATCTTGTCGCGCACGAAGCCCTTGGCCATCGCGATCATGAGCGACATCAGCGGAGATCGGCTGCTCGTGGCGCGCACCTGCGCTTCGCTCATGCGCGGTACTCCCGTCCGGTGCGGCTGAGGAACACGTCCTCGAGGGTGCCCTTCGAGACCGCCAACCCCTCGAGTGCGTCACGCGCCGCCAGCTCGGCGAGCAACGGACCCGGTGCCCGGGTCTCGATGACGATCGCGCCGACGGTGGCGTGCACGTCGATGGCACCGGGCAGGGCGCGGGCGGCCTCGGCGTCGATCGCCTCGGGGTCCAGGCGGATGCGGGTGGGCACGTCGAGGCCGCGGATCAGTGCGTCGGGGGTGTCGATCTCGAGGATCTTGCCGTGGTCGATGATCGCCACCCGGTCACACAGCTGCTCGGCCTCCTCCATGTAGTGAGTCGTCAGCACGACGGTGCGACCCGACGCGTTCAGGCCGCGCAGGAAGTCCCACAGGTTGCGCCGCGACTGCGGATCGAGGGCGGCGGTCGGTTCGTCCAGGAACAGCACCTCGGGGTCGTGCACCAGCGCGCACGCGATCGAGAGTCGCTGCTTCTGGCCGCCGGAGAGCTTCTCGACCGGTGAGTCCGCCTTGTCGACCAGGCCGACCTGGTCGAGCAGCTCGTCGGCACGTTTCGCCCCGATGCCGTACAGCGCCGCAAAGGTCACGAGCTGCTCGCGCGCCGTCAAACGCTCGAAGAACGACGACGACTGCAGCTGCACGCCGATGCGGCGCTGCAACTCGGGCTGCCGCTTCCACGGGTCGAAGCCGTCGATGTCGACGCGCCCGGCGGTCGCCTTGCGCAATCCTTCGACTGTCTCCAACGTGGTGGTCTTGCCGGCACCGTTCGGTCCGAGCAGCCCGAAGAACTCCCCCGGCCCGACCGTGAAACTGATGTCGTCGACGGCACGCAGCGACCCGTAGGTCATCACGAGGCCGTCGACGGTGATCGAGGCTCCCATAGTGCGACCCTACGCGTGCCGGCGCGCCGCAGCGACGAAGGCACGGATCAGATCGGCATCTTTCACGCCCGGTGACGACTCGACCCCGCTCGACACGTCGACGCCCCACGGGGCCGCGACGCCGATCGCGTGTGCCACGTTGTCGGGAGTCAGCCCTCCGGCCAGCAGCCAGCGGCCGGAGGGCCGGGCGTCGATCAGCGCGGACAGATCCCAGGTCTTGCCGTCGCCGGGTTTGGGCGCGTCGAGGAGCAGCAGCTCCTCGCCGTGCGAGCCGCTCACCGGTTGCGGGTCGTGCTTCAGCGAAGTCGCTCGCCAGACGCGCGAGTGGATCCGCGCCGCCGCTGCGAAGTCCTCGAC
>DATMSF010000124.1:0-1900 GCA_035565535.1 Aeromicrobium sp. | reverse complement strand
CGAGGTGCTCCGGCAGCTCACCGAGAGCCCGAAGCGTCCGTATGCGGTGGTGCTCGGTGGCTCGAAGGTCTCCGACAAGCTGGGAGTCATCGACAACCTGCTGGAGAAGGCCGACGCACTGCTGATCGGCGGCGGCATGGTCTTCACCTTCCTGAAGGCCTTGGGCCACGAGGTGGGCACCTCGCTGCTCGAGGACGACCAGGTGGACACCGCGAAGCGCTACATCGATCAGGCGGCCGCCCGCGGCGTCGACCTGATCCTGCCCACCGACATCGTCGTGGCTCCGGCGTTCGCCGACGCCGATGCGTCGGTGGTCGCCGCCGATGCCATGCCGGCCGATCAGATGGGACTCGACATCGGTCCGGAGTCGGGCGCGAAGTTCGCCGACGTCATCCGAGGGGCCCACACCGTGTTCTGGAACGGACCGATGGGCGTGTTCGAGATGGCATCGTTCGCGGCCGGCACCAAGGCCGTCGCCCAGGCGTTGACCGAGGTCGACGGGCTGTCCGTCGTCGGTGGCGGTGACTCGGCGGCTGCCGTCCGCCAACTGGGCTTCACCGATGACCAGTTCGGCCACATCTCGACCGGCGGCGGCGCGAGCCTGGAGTACCTGGAGGGCAAGACATTGCCTGGGCTGCAGATCCTGGAGGAACAGTCATGACGCGCACTCCCTTGATGGCCGGGAACTGGAAGTCGAACCTCAATCACCAAGAGGCCGTCGTCCTGGTCCAGAAGCTGGCTTGGACGCTCGAGGACAAGAAGCACGACTACGCCAAGGCCGAGGTCGTCGTCCTGCGCCCCTTCACCGATCTGCGCAGCGTCCAGACGCTCGTCGACGGCGACCGCCTCAAGATCGGCTACGGCGCGCAGGACGTGTCCGAGCACGACGGCGGCGCGTACACGGGCGAGATCTCGGCGGCGATGCTGCACAAGCTCGGGTGCTCGTACGTCGTCGTGGGGCACTCGGAGCGCCGCGAGTACCACGGTGAGACCGACGCGGTCGTCAACACCAAGGCTCGCAAGGCACTGGCTGCCGACATCAAGCCCATCGTGTGCGTGGGCGAGGGCCTCGACGTCCGACAGGCCGGCGAGCACGTGGCCCACACCCTGGCCCAGATCGACGGGTCACTGGCCGGGCTGACCGCCGAGCAGATGGCCGACACGGTCATCGCGTACGAGCCGGTCTGGGCCATCGGCACAGGTGAGGTGGCCACGCCCGATGACGCGCAAGAGGTCTGCTCGGCCATCCGCTCACGGATCGCCGAGACCTGGAGCGCCGAGGTCGCCGACGCAACGCGTATTCTGTATGGCGGATCGGTGAAGGCGGCGAACATCGCCGCGATCATGGCCAAGTCGGACGTCGACGGTGCCCTGGTCGGCGGTGCGAGCCTCCAGGCGGACGAGTTCGCCGGAATCGCCCGGTTCTACGACATGCCGGACCTTCCGGCGCCTGAGCGATGAGGAACAACTGAACGTGATCCTGTTCTTTGAGATTCTCCTGGTCATCAGCAGCTTGCTGATGATCGTGCTCGTGCTGATGCACAAGGGCCGCGGTGGCGGGCTGTCGGAGATGTTCGGCGGCGGCGTGTCCAGCTCGCTGGGCGGCTCCTCGGTCGCCGAACGCAACCTCGACCGGATCACGATCGGCGTCGCCGCCGTCTGGGTCGTGTGCATCGTGGCCATCAGCCTGCTGCTGAAGGTGAGCTCCTGACGTGGCAACGGGTGCGATCCGGGGCAGCCGTGTCGGCGCCGGCCCCATGGGCGAGGCCGAGCGCGGCGAAGCAGCGCCGCGTCAGCAGGTGTCGTACTTCTGCATGAACGACCACAACACGGTGCTGCAGTTCTCGATCGAGGCCGAGCTGCCCGAGTCGTGGGACTGCCCGCGGTGCGGCATGCCGGC
>DATMSF010000123.1:0-4812 GCA_035565535.1 Aeromicrobium sp. | reverse complement strand
CAAGACCCGCGAGGCGTTCGGTGAACCAATCGCGTATCGCCAGTCGGTCGCCTTCATGGTCGCCAACATCGCGATCGAGCTCGAAGGGATGCGTCTGGTCACCTTGAAGGCCGCCTCTCGCGCCGAACAAGGACTGGACTGCTCACGCGAGGTCGCCCTGGCCCGCAAGCTGACCGCTGAGTACGGCATGAAGATCGGCACCGACGGCGTCCAGCTGCTCGGCGGCCACGGCTTCGTCAAGGAGCATCCCGTCGAACGCTGGTACCGCGACCTGCGGGCCATCGCCGTCATGGAAGGAGCGGTCCTCGTCTGAGGGCCAGTTGACGAACATGATCAATCTGGAAACTCCCAAGAAGCTGCGCGGGTTCATCAAGCAGGCGAACCAGGTCGCCGACAACTTCCTGCGCGCCAACTCCCGCAAGTACGACCTGGCCGAGCACGAGTACCCCAAGGAGCTGGACCTGCTCGCCTCGCTGATCGACGGGATGGGCGACTCGGGCCAGGGCCAGGGCGCCGGAGCCGCCGGCGTCCGCCGCTCCGACGACGACGAGCTGGAGAAGAACAAGATCAAGAACGGCACCAACATGTCGTCGGTGCTGTCGGTCATCGAGATGTGCTGGGGCGACGTCGGCCTGCTGTTGTCGATGCCGCGCCAGGGTCTGGGCAACTCGGCGATCGCCTCCGTGGCGACCGATGAGCAGCTCGAACGCTTCAAGGGCACCTGGGCCGCCATGGCCATCACCGAGCCGAGCTTCGGCTCCGACTCGGCAGCCATCACGACCACCGCCGTCAAGGACGGCGACTCCTACGTGCTCAACGGCGAGAAGATCTTCGTGACGTCAGGAGACCGCGCCGATTCCGTCGTGGTCTGGGCGACGCTCGACAAGAGCCTGGGCCGCGCGGCCATCAAGTCGTTCGTCGTGCCCAAGTCGTTGCCCGGCATCCGGGTCGAGCGGCTGGAGCACAAGCTCGGCATCCGGGCATCCGACACCGCCGTCATCGTGCTCGAGAACTGCCGCGTTCCAGCGGAGAACTTGCTCGGAAGTCCTGAGATCGACACCAAGCAGGGGTTCGCCGGTGCCATGGCGACCTTCGACAACACCCGTCCGTTGGTGGCCGGGATGGCGGTCGGTTGCGCTCGCGCAGCGCTCGAGGACATCCGGGCCCTGCTGGAGAAGGCCGGCGTCGAGATCGACTACGACCGCCCGGCCCAGGCGCAGTCGGCGGCGACTGCGACGTTCCTGCAGATGGAGGCCGACTGGGAAGCGGCGCTGCTGCTGACCCTGGAGGCGGCCTGGCTCGCCGACAATCGCAAGCCCAACTCGATGGAAGCCTCGATGGCCAAGGCGAAGGCCGGCCGCGTCGGCAACGACATCACGCTGCGGTGCGTGGAGCTGGCCTCGACGCTGGGGTACAGCGAGACCGAGTTGCTCGAGAAGTGGTCGCGCGACTCCAAGATCCTCGACATCTTCGAAGGCACTCAGCAGATCCAGCAGCTGATCGTGGCTCGTCGTCTCCTGGACTTGACGTCGTCTCAGCTGAAGTGACCCGCGGCCGGGCTCGGCCTCGGTATGGTGACGGTATGACTCGTACACCCGGGCCCTCCCTCGTGGACGTCGACGTCGAGCTGACGCGGTTCATCAGGAGGGTCCGGGTAACGTCGTTGCGGCGCCTGGAGAAGATCCATCCCAAGCTGGACTACGGCACGTTCTTGTTCCTGCTGGGGATCTCGGCCGAGCCCGACGGGATTCGGGGCAGCGAGCTGGCCGAGAATCTCGGCGTCCACAAGTCCACCGCGAGTCGTGCCATCGCCGCACTGGAGCGGATGGGCTTGATCCGACGGTTTCCCGACCCCGACGACGGCCGGGCCCAGCTGCTGATGGCCGAACCGGTGGCCATCGAGCGACTCAACGAGTACCGCGAGTCGGCCAGCGCGCGCATCGCGGAGCTGCTGTCGGACTGGACGGCCGACGAAGTGCAACAGTTCGCGCGCAGTCTCGCCCGTCTGAACGCCGTCGGCGAGACGATCGTGTGACGACGATCCATCACCTGGCGTTGGCGGCGGACTGGCGCGACGCCCAGACGGCGGGGGAGTACCGGGTCTCGACGATCGGTCGCACGGTCGACGACGAGGGATTCATCCACGCCTCCTCAGCCGAGCAGGTGGCCGGCACCTTCGAGCGCTACTACACCGGACACCCCGATGTCCTGCTGTTGACCATCGAGACGCACCGACTGACGTCCCCGTGGCGATTCGACCCCGTCGGCGACACCACCTACCCGCACATCTACGGCCCGCTCAACCTCGACGCCGTCACCGACGTCCGCCCGTACCACCCACCCCCGCTCGCGAGTCACTAATTCCCGCTCGCGAGTCAGTAGTTCTCGCTCGCGAGTCAGCAGCTCCGGCTGGACCATCAGCAAGGCGTGCCGGCACGAAACTCCGCATGCCGAACGGTGACTCCTAGACCGGAAGGAGTGACTCCTCGTTCGGAACAAGTGACTCGTCAGCGGGAATTGGTGACTCGTCAGCGGGGTCAGATCGTCAGGAGTGTCTTGATGGCGCGGCGTTCGTCCATCGCGCGATAGCCTTCGGCGACCTCGTCGAGGGGCAGGGTCAGGTCGAAGACCTCGCCGGGGGCGATCACGCCGTCCAGCACGTCCTGCAACAGCTCGGGCAGGTAGGCGCGCACGGGCGCGGGTCCGCCCTTGAGGCCCAGGTTGCGACCGAACATCGCGGGGACGTTGACCTTCACACCGTGCGGGACGCCGACGTAGCCGATCGTGCCGCCCGGACGCGCCGACCGAAGGGCCTGCTTCATGCTGTCGTCGGTGCCGACGCACTCCAGCACACAGTCCGCACCGATCCCGTCGAACATCTCGCGCACCAACGCAGCACCGTCCTCGCCGCGTTCGGCGATCACCTCGTCCGCCCCGAAGCGACGCGCCAGGTCCTGACGGTCCTCGTGCCGCGACATCGCCACGATCCGGTCGGCGCCGAGCCGCTTGGCGGCCAGGACCGCCGACAGCCCCACGGCCCCGTCGCCCACGACGACCACCGTGCTGCCCGTCGTCACGCCCGCGCACATGGCGGCGTGGTGACCGGTCGGGAACACGTCGGCCAGCGTCAACAGGTGGGGGATGAGTGCTTCCTTCGGCTGGGACGGCGTCTTGACCAGCGTCCCGTCCGCCAGCGGCACGCGCACCAGCTCACCTTGCAGGCCGTCGACGAAGTGGCCGTCGCGGTCCGGGCCGCCCCAGTAGCCCCCGTGCAGACAGGCCGTGTGCACGCCGCGCTCGCAGACCGCGCACGTGTTGTCCGAGTAGGCGAACGGCACGATCACGAAGTCGCCCGGCACCACGGTCGAGACGTCGGCGCCGACCTGCTCGACGATGCCCACGAGCTCGTGACCGATGCGCACCGGCCCGTCGAGACGATTCGCGCCGCGGTACGGCCACAGATCGGACCCACAGATGCACGAGGCCACGGCCCGGACCACGGCATCGGAGTCGACGATCAGTCGAGGGTCGTCGACGGTCTCGAGCCGGATGTCGCGAACGTCGTGCAGAACCGTTGCTCTCATGACCGCCAGTGTGTCAGGTCACCCCAGCCTCGGCTCGGTGACGCCCCGGTGTGAAAGGATCGATCACATGACCTCCAAGCCTGAGATCGACTTCATCCCCGGGCCGGCGCCCACCGAGCTGCAGATCACCGATCTGATCGTGGGCGACGGCCCCGAGGCCCAGCCCGGCGGCGTCGTCGACGTGCACTACGTCGGCGTCGAGTTCGACACCGGAGAACAGTTCGACGCGTCGTGGGATCGCGGCCAGTCGGCTCGCTTCCCGCTGCCGAACCTGATCGCCGCGTGGCAGCAGGGCATCCCCGGCATGAAGGTCGGCGGTCGCCGTCAGCTGGTGTGTCCGCCGGAGCTGGCGTACGGTCCCGCCGGCGGCGGCCATCACCTGTCGGGCAAGACGCTCGTCTTCGTCATCGACCTGATCGGGCTGTGACGTAACGCTGCCACGAGGTCGTCGTCCGGCGGCCTAGCGCAGTGCTTCGACCTGCTTGGTCAAGCTCTCGCTGGTCGACCTGATCGCGATGCCCACGAACGGCTTGATGGCCTTGGCCATCGTCAGACCGACGGGTCCACCCGGCAGCGTGTAGCTGATCTGCGCGGTCACCTTGGTGCGACCGTCGCCGAGATCCTCGAACGTCCAGCGCTGGGTGTTCTTCAGACCCTTGACCGACTCGAGCTCGAGATAGGCATCCTGCTCCCAGCCGGTGCAGCGGATGGTCGAGTGGAACGACATACCCACCTTCATGGTGCCGTCGAACGTGGCGCCGACGCCGTGAGTCGGTTCACCGACCGCCTCGATGCGATCAAGGCCGTAGATCCACTCCTGTGCATGACTGAAGTCGTCGACGTAGGCGAAGACCTTCTCCACCGGCGCGTTGATCTCAGCTGTGCACACGACATCGGTAGCCATGGCCACGATCATGACAGAGTCGCTGTCAGAGTTGGGGCAAATGGTCGAGAAGTCGACGGACGCGTTTGACGCTGACCGGACCCACCGCGCGCAGCTGCTGGGCGAACAGGCTGACCCGCAGCTCCTCCAGCGCCCACCGAACGCCCTGGACGTCGGCCGCACTCCGGCGCAGCTCGGACAGCTCGGCCGTGCGCCGGTGGAACTCGGCTTCGAGCTCTTGGACGTCGGCCAGCCCCGGCGGGTCGCCCAGCTCGATGAGCCTGCGTGACGCCTGCAGGTAGATCGGCAGCCGAGCCAGCTGCTCGACACCGGTGTCGCGGATGA
>DATMSF010000122.1:0-9675 GCA_035565535.1 Aeromicrobium sp. | reverse complement strand
GACCGAGGCAGGCACGAAGGTCGTCGTCGACGCGACGAGGGCCTTGACCGACATCGACTTCGCGGTCGACGGTCTCGACGCGAATGACCAGGAGCGCGCGTTCGAGCTGCTCAGATCACTGCGCAGCGCAGCGGGGGACTTCGCCGAGTAGTCGCGCCACACCGACCACCGGCGCGCCGATCCCCACCGGCAGTCGTCCGCGGTGATCGTCGCGGCACGATGGTCCGGTGAACCTGCTCCTCGTGGTGATCGCCGTGCTGGGCGTCTCGGCATCCGGCCCGCTGATGGCCTACGCCGTGGCGCCGGCGCTGGCGATCGGGTTCTGGCGCAACGCTCTGGGCGTGGCGGCGCTGGCTCCGGTCCGACCGCGACGGACAGCACGCGAGCTGCGTGGGCTGAGCGCGGCGGATCGTCGCAGGATGCTCGGCGCAGGGCTGGCGCTGGCGGTGCACTTCGCGGCCTGGATCAGTGCGCTGCAGATGACGTCGGTCGCGGCGGCCACCGCGATGGTGAGCATGCAGGTCGTCTTCGTCGTGCTGATCGACCGCCTGCGCGGGATTCGCGTCGGTCGCCAGGTCGCGGCCGGGATCGTCGTCGCGATCGCTGGCGTGCTGATCATCACCGGAGTCGACCTCGGCCACTCGGCGCGGGCGCTGGCCGGTGACGGTCTGGCTCTGCTGGGTGGGCTGGCCGCCGCCGGCTACCTGATCACGGGTGCTGCGCTGCGCGACCGCGTCGCGACCACCACCTACGCGGTGGGGTGCTACGGCGTCTGCTCGGTGGCCCTGCTCGTCGCCTGTCTGGTGACCGGTGCCGAGCTGGTGCGCTTCGGCGGGCCGACGTGGTTGGCGATCATCGGCGTCACGGTGTGCGCACAGCTGCTCGGCCACACCGTGTTGAACCACCTGCTGGCCGTCATGAGTCCTACCGTCATCTCGCTGGTGCTGCTGCTCGAGGTCCCCGGGGCAGCGCTGCTCGCGGGATGGTTCCTCGACCAGACCCCTCCTGCAGAGGTCGGGATCGGGCTGGTCGTGATCTTGGTCGGCCTCGCCGTCGTCACCGCGGCGCGCGATCGATCGGGACGAACCACCACCGAGGCCCCGGTCACCTGAGGCCCTCGCGCGAGGAGGTCGCGTCCCGGTCGAGCGCCTGATCCGCACCGTCGTCGGGGTTGGACGCGGCGGCGAACGAGGCTGAGATCACGGTCACGCACCGGCCGAAACGGCCGCGGCGGCGGGTAGAGTCGGTGAGTCAGACCGACTGACATCACCCAGAATCGCAGCACAGGAGAACCGATGGCACGTCTCGTCAGCACCGAAGGACTCACCGAGGAGCAGCAGGAGATCCTCAAGGTCGTCCGTCAGTTCGTCGAGAAGGAGATCATCCCGGTCGCCACGGAGCTCGAACACAAGGACGAGTACCCCACCGACATCGTCGAGGGGCTCAAGGAGCTGGGCATCTTCGGTCTGATGATCCCCGAGGAGTACGGCGGACTGGGTGAGTCGCTGCTGACGTACGCGCTGGTCGTGGAGGAGATCGCGCGCGGTTGGATGAGCATCTCCGGCGTCATCAACACCCACTTCATCGTGGCGTACATGCTGATCCAGCACGGCACCGAGGAGCAGAAGAAGAAATACCTGCCCAAGATGGCCACCGGCGAGGTGCGTGGCGCGTTCTCGATGTCCGAACCGGCTCTGGGTTCGGACGTCTCGGCGGTCTCGACCAAGGCCACCAAGCTCGACGACGGCTCGTACGAGATCACGGGCCAGAAGATGTGGTTGACCAATGGTGGCTCGTCGACGCTGGTCGCGGTGCTGACCAAGACCGACGAGGGCGCCGACAGCGTCTACAAGAACATGACGACCTTCCTGGTCGAGAAGGAGCCCGGCTTCGGCGAGACCGCTCAGGGCGTCACGATCCCGGGCAAGATCGAGAAGATGGGCTACAAGGGCATCGACACCACCGAGATGATCTTGGACAAGCACAAGATCGGTGCCGACCAGATCCTCGGGGGCGAACCCGGCAAGGGCTTCTACCAGATGATGGACGGCGTCGAGGTCGGCCGTGTCAACGTCGGCGCACGCGCCGTCGGCATCGCCAACCGGGCCTTCGAGCTGGGCATCGCCTACGCCCAGCAGCGCGAGACGTTCGGCAAGCCGATCGCTCAGCACCAGGCGATCTTGTTCCGCCTGGCCGAGATGGCCACCAAGGTCGAGGCTGCCCACACGATGGTCGTGCGCGCCGCCCGGCTGAAGGACTCCGGTCAGCGCATGGACGTCGAGGCCGGGATGGCCAAGATGCTCGCCTCGGAGTACTGCAACGAGGTCGTGGAGGCGTCGTTCCGCATCCATGGCGGCTACGGTTACTCCAAGGAGTACGAGATCGAGCGCCTCTACCGCGAAGCAGCGTTCATGCTGATCGGTGAAGGCACGTCCGACATTCAGAAGCTGATCATCGGACGCAACCTGCTCAAGGAGTACAAGGCCTGATGTCACCCGAACCCGGCGGTCGCCAGATCTTCGAGCTGCAGTTCCCGCAGTCGTTGGCAGTCTTCGACGACTACCAGACGGCCCAGCGGGCGGTCGATCACCTGTCGGACCACGAGTTCCCGGTGCAGAACCTGATGATCGTCGGCACCGAGCTCAAGCAGGTCGAACGGGTCACGGGGCGCCTGACGACCGGTCGGGTCGCCGCAGCCGGTGCGGCATCCGGTGCCTGGCTCGGCCTGCTGATCGGCGTCGTCCTGGGCACGTTCGCCAAGGAGGGCGAGTTCTGGCCGACCGTGCTGGGTGGCCTGGGCTTCGGTGTCGTGTTCGGCGTGCTGTGGGCGCTGCTGGCCTACGCCATGACTCGCGGCCAACGCGACTTCAGCTCGGTCAAGACCGTCGTCGCCACCAAGTACGAGGTGCTGGTCGAGCACAAGCACCTGGCCCAGGCCCAGGAGCTGCTGGCGTCGGCGCCGGGCCTGCGACCCGATCCGTTCGCCTGAACCACGCGGGACTGCGAAGGGCCCCGTCGTCGGAAGGCCCCGTCGTCGGGCGACCGACTGACGTACCGGGCCGATTTCGCGCGTGGAAGAATCGAGCCGCGAACCCGCGCGAGAGGATGACATGAGCAAGACGAACCCCGGCAACTTCTTCGAGGACTTCACCGTCGGGCAGGTGATCGCTCACGCGACTCCGCGCACCGTCACCGAGGGTGACCGGGCCGTCTACGGGTCGATCTACCCCACGCGCTTCGCTGTTCCCTCGTCGGCGGCATTCGCCGCCCAGGTGGGGCTGGACCCGCACCCGGTCGAGGACCTCATCGCGTTCCACATCGCGTTCGGCAAGACCGTTCCGGACGTGTCGCTGAACGCCGTCGCCAACCTGGGCTACGGCGAGTGCCGGTTCCACCGTCCGGTCGTCCCCGGCGACACCATCTCGACGTCGTCCGAGGTCATCGGCCTGAAGCAGAACTCCAGCGGCAAGAGCGGCGTCGTGTACGTGCGCTCCACCGCCACCAACCAACGGGACGAGGTCGTCGTGGACTGGGCCCGGTGGGTCATGGTGCACAAGCGCGATCTGCAGGCACCGGCCCCCGAGACGGTGGTGCCCGACGTGGCCGACGCCGTGGCGGCCGACGACCTGCTGATCCCGGCGGGGCTCGACTTCACCGACTACGACTTCGCGGCCGCCGGTGAGCAGCACCGCTTCGACGACTACGCGGTGGGGGAGAAGATCGATCACGTCGACGGCGTCACGTTGACCGATTCGGAGCACCAGCAGGCGACGCGGCTGTGGCAGAACACCGCAAAGGTGCACTTCAACGCGCAAGCCCGTCCCGACGGGAACAATCTCGTCTACGGCGGCCACATCATCTCGATGGCTCGTGCGCTGTCGTTCAACGGGCTGGCCAACGCACAGCTCATCGCTGCCATCAACGCCGGCGCGCACACCGGCCCCAGCTTCGCCGGCGACACGGTCTACGCCTGGTCCGAGGTGCTGGACAAGGCCGACACCTCCGCCCCCGGGGTCGGCGCCCTGCGGTTGCGGTTGGTCGCGACCAAGGGACGCGACGAGTCGATGACGTTGCGCGCCGAGGACGGCACGTACGCGCCGGGCGTGCTGCTGGACCTGGACTACTGGGCCCTGGTCCCGCGCTGACCGGCCTAGGCTGGCCGCGTGCGCATCGATCTCCACACTCACTCGAACCGGTCGGACGGTACCGATACGCCCGCGGAGCTGGTCCGCAAGGCCCGTCAGGAGGCCGACCTGGACGTCGTCGCGCTGACCGACCACGACGGGACGTTCGGCTGGGACGAGGCGCAGGCCGAGGCCGATCGCGTGGGCATCCGCCTGGTCAAGGGTGTCGAGATCTCCACCAGGTACGACGGACACAGCGTGCACCTGCTGGGCTACGAGTTCGACGCGGCCGACCCCGACCTGCAGGGCATGCTCGAACAGGTTCGGGCCGGCCGCGACGAGCGGCTGCCCGCGATGCTGGACAAGCTGCGAGCCGAGGGTTACGAGATCTCCGAGGCCGATGTCGCTGCCGTGTCCGAAGACGCCAAGGCGTCGGGCCGTCCGCACGTCGCCGACGCCCTGGTGGCCAAGTACGGCGACGTGTTCCCCGATCGCACGGCCGTCTTCGACGGCTGGTTGAACGAGGGGGGTCGGGCCTACGTCGACCGCTACTCGGCCTCGTTGGTCGAGGCGATCACGACGCTCAAGGCGGCCGGCGGTCTCGCGGTCATCGCGCATCCGTGGGCCTCGCGCAGCTCTCGGGTGCTGGACCGAGAGGCGTTCGACCACCTCGCCGACGTGGGCCTGGACGGCATCGAGGTCGATCATCACGACCACGACGAGACCACGCGTGCCGCCCTGCGCGTCATCGCCACCGACCTCGACCTGGCTGTCACGGGCTCCAGCGACTACCACGGCACCGGCAAGAGCCAGGCCTTCCGGTTGGGCGCCAACACCACCGACCCCGAGCAGTTCCAACGGCTGTTCGAGCGCTGAACCGCGGCCGACGCCGGCGGGGTCAGCTCGCCGTGAGGAACGGCAACCAGGCGGCGATCAGTCCGGACGGGTTCTCGATCGCGGGCGAGTGCGCCGAGCTGGGCACGACCTGCGTCCGGGTGCCCAGCCGCCGCGCCTGGTCGTCCTGAGCCTCGTGCGGCCACGCCTCGTCGTCGACACCTCGGCCGACCCAGCACGGCAGGCCGGTGGCCGCGACGGCATCGGTCAGGTCCGGGGTGTCGATCAGGTGCCGCGTCATGGCGGCCAGACAAGCGGTCGACGTCCGATCGAACTTGTCCACGACGAACGCGTCGATCGGGTTCGAGTCCGGATCGAGGTCCGGATTCATCGCGAGCGCCATGTCGCGACCGCTCACGCCGCCATCGAGCGCGGCCACGATGTCGCTGAGCCGTCGCTCGGGGGTCTCACCCAGGGCCCCCGGACCGCTGCACAGCAGCGAGACGGTGCGCCACCGCTCCGGGTCGTCGACGGCGGCCTGCTGCGCGACCAGTCCGCCGAACGAATGGCCCAGCAGATGCGTGGGCGCCGCCCCGGTCGTCGCGGCGACGGCGGCGGCGTCGGCGGCGAACCCGGCCATCGAGTAGTCGTCGTCCGGCGCGCCGGGCGTCTCGAACTGTCCGCGCTGGTCGTAGCTGATCACCCCGAAGCCGGCATCGGCCAACATCGGGAGGATCGGCACGAAGTCTTCCTTCGATCCCGTCCAGCCGGGCACCAGGACGACGTGTCCGGCGGTGCCGTCGCCGGCGGTCAGCGCCGAGAACTCCCCGCGGTCGGTGTGCAGCGTCGTGGCCGTGACGGCGTCGGGCAGGGTCAGGTCCTTGGGTGTGCTCATGGGCTCTCTCGTTCAGCGTCCGCGCTTGGCGATGCGCGCGACGAGTGACTTGGGGGCGTACTGCGCGAGTGTCGCCAGGATCTTGTAGCGCAGTGACGGGATCGAGACCGCCTTGTCCTTGCGCAGGTCCTTCAACGAGCCCTTGACGAGCTTGTCGGCGTTCAACCACATCCATCGCGGTACGTCGCTGACGTCCATCCGACCACGCTGGTGGAACTCGGTGCGGACGAACCCGGGGCACAACGCCTGGACCTGGATGTTGACGTCGTCGTAGTGGATGTCGGCCCAGCGCGAGAGGTTGACCAGCCACGCCTTGTGAGCGGAGTAGACGCCGCGCGGAGTGAAGGCGGCGACGCTCGCGACGTTGATGATCGCACCGCCACCGCGGCCGGACATCGACTTCACGGCGGCATCCATCAGATGCATCGGCGCTCGGATTAGCAGGTCCAGCTGGGCGTCCTCGTCCGCGATGTCGGTCGTGCCGAACCAGCCGGCCAGCGAGGAGCCCGCGTTGTTGACCAGCAGGTCGACCGGACGTGACGTGTCGGTCAGCCGCGCGGCGGCAGTGTCCATGCCGTCGGTGGTGCTCAGATCGGCGCGCACGACGCCGACGACGACACCGTGCTTGGCCCGCAGCTCGTCGGCCACCTGGTCGAGCCGCTCCTGCGTGCGGGCCACGATGACCAGGTCGTATCCGTCCGCGGCCAGCTGGCGGGCGAACGACAAGCCGATACCAGAGGTCGCTCCGGTCACGAGAGCACGACGGGACATGGCCCAAGCATGCCAAAGCGCCCACCAGGCGGTCGCGCCAGGACCTGCGGGCGGCTGCTGTGGCACGATGACAAGCGTGACGACGACGATCGCAGTGGCCAATCAGAAGGGCGGAGTCGCCAAGACCACGACCGTGGCGTCCCTCGGAGCTGCGCTGGTCGAGCTGGGGCAGCGGGTGCTGCTGGTCGACGCCGACCCGCAGGCGAGCCTGACTTTCTCGGTCGGGCTGGACCCCGAGGAGCTCGACGTCACGATCGGCGAGGTGCTGCTGGGTACCGCGAAGGCCGCCGACGCGATCGTCGAGACCGAGGACGGCCCCGATCTGCTCCCGGCGAACATCCGGCTGACGCAGTCCGAGGAGAGCCTGGTGTCGCGCACCGGCCGCGAGCAGCGGTTGCGGGTCGCGCTCGACAAGGTCGCCGCCGACTACGACTACATCCTGATCGACTGCCCGCCGGCACTGGGCGTGCTGACCGTCGGGGCGTTGTCGGCCGCCGACCACGTGCTGATCCCGTTGCAGGCCGAGACGCTGTCGCACCGCGGCGTCGGACAGCTGCTCGACACCGTGTACGACGTCAAGCAGTTCATCAACTCCGGCCTGGAGATCCTGGGCGTCCTGCCGACGATGTACGACGGCCGCACCCGTCACGCGCAGACCGTGCTGGCCGCCATCAGCGAGACGTACGAGCTGCCCGTCGTCGAGCCGCCGATCCCCAAGACGATCCGCTTCGCCGAGGCTCCGGCGATCGGCCGGTCGGTGCTGTCGACCGCCCGCAACCACAAGGGCTCCCAGGCCTATCGCGATGTCGCCGCCCACCTGCTGAAGGCCACCGGAGGCACGAAGCGGCGCTAGAGCCCGCGGGCCGACGAATGCGCGCGACCAGGGCACCCCTGATCGCGCAGGATCTGACCGGCGCGAACCGCGCAGAACCTCCTAGACTGTCCGCGTGGGTCAGCATCGCCGGCGTGGGCACGCCATCTCGAACGATCGCGGCACCAGCCGCGTCGAGATGCTGCGCGCCAGACGGCGGGCCCGGGCCCGCCGACGTGCCCTGCTGTTCGGCGGAGCCATCGGCCTGACCGTGGTCGTCGGGGCCGCGACGATCGTCGTCACTCCACAGCTGACGGCACCGACGGAAGTCACCAGGGCACCGGCGTTGGTGTCCGCTGAGCTCGACGCGTTGGCCGACGCGGAGAGTGAGCCGGCGTCGGCCACCGACGTCTCGGCCACCGAGGTCTCGGCTGTCGTCGTCGAACCGGCGGTGCCGGCCGACTCGGGGCACGGGCGTCGCATCGTGTTCGACCAGAGCGATCAGCGGGTCTGGCTCGTCGCTGCCGATGGGCAGGTCGAACGCACCTACCTGGTCTCGGGCAGCAAGCACGACAACCTGCAGCCGGGCAGCTACCGCGTGCAGCACCGCCAACGTCACGCCGTCGCGTTCGACTACACCGGCACGATGGAGTACTTCGTGCAGTTCACTCGTGGCGCCAACGCGGCCATCGGGTTCCACACGGTGCCCAAGGACAACTCGGGCATGTTGGAACAGACCCGCGAACAGCTCGGCACGCCGCAATCGGCCGGCTGTGTGCGCCAGTGGCCCGACGACGCCATCGCCTTGTGGGAGTTCGCTCCCATCGGCACCCCTGTCGTCGTGGTCGCCTGAGCGCCACGAGCCGAGCTCGAGTGGGCCGGCGCAGCGCGCCGCTCGGCAAAGCCTGCTGAGCGGACTCGCTGTACCTACGTGCTCGTGGCGCCTACTCGCTCTTGGCGTCGGCGGTCACCGGGGCGCCGCTACGCGTGCGGTTGCGATTGCGGCGGCGACGGTTGCGGTTGGCCGACGACTTCTGCTCGCCGTTCTGCTCCTGGGGCGCGCCGTTCTGACCGTTTTGGTTCCTCGGCCCGCCGGAACGCTGTCCGCCGCGGCTGCTCGAACGATTGCGGTCGCCCTTGGGCTCACGTGGCGCTGCGGGCTTGAGCCGACCCTTCGCGTCGCGACTGATGCCCAGGTCGTGGAACAGGTGGTCAGAGGTGGAGTAGGTCTCGACCGGCTCGTCGAACGGCAGGTCCAACGCCTTGTTGATGAGCTTCCAACGCTGCAGGTCGGCCCAGTCGACGAACGTCACCGCCGTGCCCGACGCGCCGGCGCGACCCGTGCGACCGATCCGGTGCACGTACGTCTTGTCGTCCTCGGGGCAGTTGTAGTTGATGACGTGGCTGACGTCGGAGACGTCGATGCCGCGCGCTGCGACGTCGGTGGCGACCAGCGTGTTGACCTTGCCCTCACGGAATCGGGTCATCGCCTTCTCGCGGGCGGCCTGAGCCATGTCACCGTGCAGCGGCGCGGCCGGGAAGCCACGGTCGATCAAGTCGTCGGCGACCCGCTGGGCGGTGCGCTTGGTGCGGGTGAAGATCACGACGCGAGCGACGTCGGCCTGCAGGATGCGAGCCAGCACCTCAGGCTTGTCCAGCTCGTGGGCCTGCCACACGAACTGCGACGTCGTCGGCACCGTCTGCTGGGCGTCCTGGCTCTCGGCGCGGATGTTCATCGGGTGCCGCATGTGGCGGCGTGCCAGCGTCACGATCGGTCCGGGCATCGTCGCGGAGAACAACATGGTCTGACGCGTCTCGGGCGTCTTGGCCAGGATCGACTCGATGTCGGGCAGGAAGCCCAGGTCGAGCATCTCGTCGGCCTCGTCCAGGACGAGCGACTTGACGTGCGACAGGTCGAGCGCACCACGGTTGGCCAGGTCGAGCAGGCGACCCGGCGTGCCGACCACGATGTCGACGCCGGCTTCGAGTGCCTCGAGCTGCGGTTCGTAGCCGACGCCGCCGTAGACCAGCAGGTTGCGGGTGCCGCGGTGCTTCGACGCCAGGTCGATGTCGCCGGCGACCTGGATCGCGAGCTCGCGGGTCGGCGCCATGATCAACGCCTGGGGCTTGCCTGGCGCGGCCAGCTGGTCGTAGTCGGGGTCGTGCGGGGCAACCGTGCGCTGGATGACCGGGATGGAGAACGCCAGGGTCTTGCCGGTGCCCGTACGGGCCTGGCCGAT
>DATMSF010000121.1:0-2494 GCA_035565535.1 Aeromicrobium sp. | reverse complement strand
GCTCGAGGTTGACCAGGTGGCTGCGGTGGACTCGGACGAAGCCCGCGTCGGCCCAGGCCTGGGCCAGGCTCGTCAGTGGTGAGCGGATCAGGTGGCTGGTGCCCTCGGTGGTGTGCAGGCGGACGTAGTCGCCTTGTGCCTCGGCCAGACCCACCGTCGACCGCCGGACGAACCGCGTCACGCCGCCCAGCTCGACGGGGATGCGCTCGTCGGCTGAGTCGCTGTCGTCGACCTCGGACAACCGGCGGATGCTCTCGGCGAGGCGTTCCTCGCGGATCGGCTTGAGCAGGTAGTCCACGGCCTTGAGCTCGAAGGCGTCGACGGCGTGCTTGTCGTGTGCCGTGACGAACACGATGCGTGGCGGTTCGCGGAACTTGTCCAGCAGTCGGGCGATGTCGAGCCCGGACAGCCCCGGCATCGCGATGTCGAGGAACACGGCGTCGACCCCTCCGCGCTCGATGATGCGCAGCGCTTCGGCGCCCGAGGACGTGGACCGGACCGAGGCGATGCGGTCGTCGCGGTCCAGCAGGTAGACCAGCTCGTCGATGACGGGTTGCTCGTCGTCGACCACGAGAGCGTGCAACGGCTCGGTCGGCATGGGGAGATACTAGTTCGGATTGGCGTGCCCGCGGCACGTGAGATATCTTGACGTCAAGACAAATCTGTCCTGCAGTCTGTGCGAAACGGAGTTCCCGTCGTGGCCGAGTCGACCATCATCTACACCCACACCGACGAGGCGCCCGCGCTGGCGACCTACTCGTTCCTGCCGATCGTCAGCGCCTTCGCCGGCAAGGCGGGCGTTCCGGTGCAGACCCGGGACATCTCGTTGGCCGGCCGCATCCTGAGCCAGTTCTCGGACCGGCTCTCCGCCGACCAGCAGGTGCCCGACGCGTTGGCCGAGCTCGGCGCGCTGGCCAAGCAGCCCGAGGCCAACATCGTCAAGCTGCCCAACATCTCGGCCTCCGTTCCGCAGCTCAAGGCCGCCATCGCCGAGCTGCAGGGCAAGGGGTACCCGCTTCCGGACTACCCCGAGGACCCGCAGACCGACGAGGACCGCGACGTCCGCGCCCGTTACGACAAGGTCAAGGGCTCAGCGGTCAACCCCGTCCTGCGCGAGGGCAACTCCGATCGCCGCGCACCGGCCTCGGTCAAGAACTACGCCAAGACCCACCCGCACTCGATGGGCGCCTGGAGCAGTGACTCCAGGACCAACGTCGCGACGATGGGACACGACGACTTCTTCAGCAACGAGAAGTCGGTCGTGCTGCCGGCCGACGACACGTTGACGATCGAGCACGAGGCCGCCGACGGCACCGTCACGGTGCTCAAGGACGACCTGAAGGTCCTGGCAGGGGAGGTCGTGGACGGAACGTTCATGGACGCCGCGAAGCTCGACGCCTTCCTGGCCGAGCAGATCGCCAAGGCCAAGGCCGACGACGTGCTGTTCTCGGTGCACCTGAAGGCGACCATGATGAAGGTCTCGGACCCGATCATCTTCGGCCACGTCGTCAAGGTGTTCTTCAAGAGCGTCTTCGACACCTACGGCGACGACCTGCAGGCCGCCGGGCTGAGCGCCAACGACGGCCTCGGCGCGATCCTGGCCGGCCTCGACGAGCTGGCCAACGGCGCCGACATCAAGGCCGCGTTCGAGCAGGCGCTCGCCGAAGGCCCGCGCCTGGCGATGGTCGACTCGGACAAGGGCATCACCAACCTGCACGTGCCCAGCGACGTCATCGTCGACGCCTCGATGCCGGCCATGATCCGCACGTCGGGCCACATGTGGGGCCCGGACGGTCAGGAGGCCGACACCCTCGCGGTGATCCCCGACAGCAGCTACGCGGGGGTCTACCAGGCCGTCATCGACGACTGCCGCGCCAACGGCGCCCTCGATCCGGCGACGATGGGCACCGTCCCGAACGTCGGCTTGATGGCACAGGCCGCCGAGGAGTACGGCTCGCACGACAAGACGTTCGAGATTCCCACCGACGGCACGGTCCGCGTCAAGAACGCCGCCGGCGAGACGCTGATCGAGCACCACGTGACGGCCGGCTCGATCTGGCGCGCGTGCCAGACCAAGGACGTCCCGATCCGCGACTGGGTCAAGCTCGCGGTCACGCGTGCTCGCGCCTCGCAGACCCCCGCCGTGTTCTGGCTCGACGAGAACCGGGCGCACGACGCCAACCTGATCGCCAAGGTCAAGGCCTACCTGCCCGAGCACGACACCGACGGACTGGACATCTCGATCATGGCGCCCGCGGACGCGGCCAAGCTCAGCGTCGAGCGGCTCCGTCGCGGCGAGGACACCATCAGCGTCACCGGCAACGTCCTGCGCGACTACAACACCGACCTGTTCCCGATCCTCGAGCTGGGCACGTCGGCCAAGATGTTGTCGGTCGTCCCGCTCATCGCCGGCGGCGGCCTGTTCGAGACCGGTGCCGGTGGTTCGGCGCCCAAGCACGTCCAGCAGCTGGTCAACGAGAACTACCTGCGCTGG
>DATMSF010000120.1:0-2096 GCA_035565535.1 Aeromicrobium sp. | reverse complement strand
ACTGCTGTGGCGCTTCAGCGGCGACGTCGTCCACTACTGGGGCACCGACTGGCACTACTCCCTGGTGCTGATGCCGATCGTGTTCATCGCACTGATCGACGCCGTCGACCGGTTCGACCGGGCCAAGCTCGCCGTCCCGGTCGCCGCGGTGGTCACGACCTTCACCTTCGTCGGGTCGCCCCTGGCCGAGCTGCTCGACCCCGACACCTGGCAGGACCCGCCGCGCCTGGCGGCGGCCCAGCGGGCCGTCGAGGCGGTGCCGGAGGGAGCCTCGGTCGAGACGGACATCGCACTGCTGAGTCATCTGGTCACCGGACGCACGGCGTACTGGATCGGGTCGATCGGCGACGCCGTCACGCCGGACTACATCGCGTTCGACGTCCGAGCCGGAATCGGGTCCCCGCCCGATCCGATCGCCTACGCGACCGACAAGTACGGCGGAGCCTGGAGCACCGTCGTAGACCAGGGCGGATATGTCGTCATTGCATCCCACGGCTGAGCCGGCGCACGTCGGTCAGCGGGTGGGGTCGGCCTGACCGAACACCCAGGGGGCGAGCACGACGTTCCAGCCGTCCGGATCGGTGAACACCACCGCGTCGTGCTCGGCCCAGTAAGGGTTGACCGCCGGGACCGGATGATGCCCGTGCTCGGCGAACCGGCCGACCACCGTGGCAACCGCCTCGGCACTGCGCAGGTACAGGACGAGCTGGTTCTCCGGGTCGGGTTCGGGGATGCTCGACCGATCACCGTGCTGCAGCAGCTCCATGTGCACCGGGGCCCCGGGCAGGCCGAGCACCACACCGTCGTAGCCGTCGTGGTTGCGCCACTGGGCGAGCACCGGCAGGCCGAGGACGTCGCGGTAGTACGTCAGCACCTCGTCGTACCGCGCGGTGGGTCGGGCGAATCTGACTGCCCCTACGTCGAGATGGTCCGGCCAGGTGGGCATGCTCCGATCATGGCAAACCCGCGGTGACCGCGAGCGGGCGTGATCAGGGGTGAGTCATGCTCATGACGTCGAGGGCGGCGTCGAGGTCGGCCTCGCTGATCTCGCCACGCTCGACGTAGCCCTCCTCGAGGACGACCTCGCGAATGGTCTTGCGTTCCTTGACCGACTTCTTGGCGACCGCGGCGGCGTTCTCGTAGCCGATGTGGCGGTTCAAGGGCGTCACGATCGACGGGCTCGACTCGGCCAGCTCGCGGCAGCGGTCCTCGTTGGCGGTGATGCCGTCGATGCACCGGTCGGCCAGGGTGCGCGAGGAGTTGGCCAGCAGCCGGATCGACTCCAAGATGTTGCGGCCGATGACCGGCAGCATCACGTTGAGCTCGAAGTTGCCCGACGCGCCGCCGTAGACGATCGTCGCGTCGTTGCCGATGACCTGGGCGCACACCATCAGGGTGGCCTCGGGGAGCACCGGGTTGACCTTGCCGGGCATGATGCTCGAACCGGGCTGCAGATCGGGCAGGTTCACCTCGCCCAGACCAGCGCGTGGGCCCGAACCCATCCAGCGCAGGTCGTTGCAGATCTTGGTCAGGCTCACCGCGATCGTGCGCAGCGCGCCGGACAGCTCCACGATGCCGTCACGAGCGCCCTGGGCCTCGAAGTGGTCGGTGGCCTCGGTGATGGGCAGGCCGGTGTCGGCTGCCAGCAGCTCGATGACGCGCTGCGGGAAACCGATCGGCGTGTTGATGCCCGTGCCGACGGCGGTGCCGCCGAGCGGAACCTCGGCGGCTGCCGGAAGGGCCCGCTCGACGCGGCCGATCCCCTTGCGGATCTGAGCGGCGAATCCGGCGAACTCCTGGCCGAGCGTGACCGGCGTGGCGTCCATCAGGTGGGTTCGACCCGACTTGACCACCTCGGCGAACTCGGTGGCCTTGGCCTCCAGCGACTTCGCCAGGTGATCGAGCGCGGGCAGCAGGTCGTGGGTGGCCGACGCCGTTGTGGCGAGGTGGATCGACGTGGGGAACACGTCGTTGGAGGACTGGCTGGCGTTGACGTGGTCGTTGGGGTGCACGTCCTTGCCGAGCGCCTTGGTCGCGAGCGTCGCGATGACCTCGTTGGTATTCATGTTGCTCGAGGTGCCCGAGCCGGTCTGGAA
>DATMSF010000119.1:0-5062 GCA_035565535.1 Aeromicrobium sp. | reverse complement strand
GCCGTTCCGCTGAGCATCGGCACCGTCGCCGTCACCGCGGGTGCCGCGTCGGCCGATCCGGGCGAGTTCACCATCAGCCCCCAGCCCGACGAGCCGAAGGACATCGCCGACAGCCCGAAGCCCGACAAGCCGAAGGGCCCGAAGGACAAGGCCCCCAAGCCGCAACCGCAGCCCGAGCCCAAGCCCGAGCCCCAGCCGAAGCCGCAGCCGAAGCCGCAGCCCGCCGCGAAGCCGACCGGCGAGAAGAAGGACGCCACGCCGACCGACGAGGCCGCAACGACCGCTGCATCGTTCGTCGACAAGAACTTCCCGCCGGCGGCCGAGCTCGTGGTCACGCCCGTCGCCGACGAGTCGGAGGGCATGGACCTGGCCTGGTACCTGGTCGGAGGTGCCCTGATCACCGCCACCGGCGCGGCAGCCGCACGCCGGATCGCTCGCGCCCGCAGCTGACACGCACCACCCGCAACCGCCTCGCACCGGCAATGGTGCGAGGCGGTTTGCGTGCGTCGTGCCTCAGACGCCGGCCAGCGGGATGGAACCGCCGGGAATCGCGTCCAGCAGCTTGCGGGTGTACTCCTGCTGCGGGTTGTCGAAGACCTCGCTCACGGACGCCTGCTCGACGACGCGACCGTCCTGCATGACCAGGACGTTGTCGGCGATCTGCCGCACGACGGCCAAGTCGTGCGTGATGAACAGATAGCTCAAGCCGAGCTCGGCCTGCAGGTCGTTGAGCAGCTCGAGGATCTGGGCCTGCACCAGCACGTCGAGCGTCGAGACGGCCTCGTCGCAGATCACGACCTCGGGGTCGAGCGCCAGTGCACGGGCGATCGCCACGCGCTGTCGCTGACCGCCCGACAGCTCGGCCGGATAGCGCGACATCACGGTGCTGGGCAGCGAGACCTTGTCCAGCAGATCACGCACCTTGGCCTCGCGCTCCTTGCTGGTGCCCACACCGTGGGTGCGCAGCGGCTCCTCGATCGACCGGTAGATCGAGTACAACGGATCGAGCGAGGCGTAGGGGTTCTGGAACACCGGTTGCAGCTGACGACGGAACTTCAGCCGCTGGTCGTGGCCGACCAACTGCTGGATGTCGACACCGTCGAAGATCACCCTGCCCTCGGTGATCGGCAGCAGCCCCAGGATCATCCGCGCGACGGTGGACTTGCCCGAACCGGACTCGCCCACGATGGCCGTCGTGGTGCCGCGCTGTACGCCGAACGACACCTGATCGACCGCCGTGAAGTGCGACTTCTGCCAGGGCCGGGCGCCTCGCAGCGTGAAGACCTTCGTCAGGTTCTCCACCGCCAGGATCTGACCGGACCCCTCACCGAGCTGGTCGGCGCTGCCGGCGACCTCGGCCGCTGCCCCCGCCGCCTGCTCGACGGCCTGTTCCTTGACCTGTGCACGCGCCTTGATCGACGACAGCCGCTGCGAGGCGATCGACGGGGCCTTGGAGACCAGCCGTTGCGTGTACGGGTGCTGCGGATCCTGCAGGATCTGCAGCGCCGGGCCCGACTCGACGACGCGACCGCGGTACATCACGACCAGATGGTCGGCACGCTCGGCAGCCAAGCCCAGGTCGTGGGTGATCAGCATGACGGCGACGCCGAGGGTGGCGGTCAGACCGTCGAGATGGTCCAGGATCTGCTTTTGCACCGTCACGTCCAAGGCCGAGGTCGGCTCGTCAGCGATCAACAGCTTCGGTCGAGCCGCCAACCCCATGGCGATCAGGGCACGCTGACGCATGCCACCGGAGAACTCGTGCGGGTACTGGTGCGCACGGCGCTCGGCGTCGGGCAGGCCGGCTTCCTCCAGCAGCTCCACGACGCGTCGGTCGGCCTCCTTGCCGTGGGCGACGCCGTTGGCGATCAGGGCTTCCTTGATCTGAAAGCCCACCCGCCACAACGGGTTGAGATTCGACATCGGGTCCTGCGGGACCAGGCCGATCGAGGACCCACGCAGCGCGAGGATCTTGCGACGATCGGCGGCCACGATGTCGGTGCCCTCGAACAGGATCCGACCACCGGTCACCCGGCCCGTGCCGGGCAACAGATCGATCACGGCGTGCGCCGTGGTGGACTTGCCCGATCCCGACTCGCCGACGATGGCCACGGTCTGGCCGGGGTAGATCACCAGGTTGACGCCCTCGACGGCCGGCAGGATCTTCTTGCGTCCTGCCTTGAAGCCGACGTGCAGGTCGTCGATCTGCAGCAAGGGTTCCTGGTGGTTCATGACTTACGCGCCTTCGGATCGATGGCTTCGCGGACGGCCTCGCCCAGCAAGATGAAGCCGAGCACGGTGACGGCCAGCGCCGTGGCCGGGACGAACAGGACGTCGAGGTTGTCACCGGACCGCACCAGCACCTGCGCCTGGGAGATGTCGTTGCCCCAGGAGACGACGGTGGACGGAAGCCCCAGGCCGAGGAACGACAGCGACGCCTCGGAGACGATGAAGACTCCCAGCGAGATCGTCGAGGTGACGATGACCGGCGCCAGCGCGTTCGGCACGATGTGACGACGCAGGTTCGTGAACCGGGAGGCGCCGATCGCGGTGGCCGCGTCGACGAACTCCAGGTTCTTCACCTCCAGGATCGCCCCGCGCATCTGGCGGGTGATCTGTGGCCAGGCGAACGCGCCCAGCGCCAGCACCACGACCATGATCGAACCCCAGTAGCCCCGGTCGGGCCACAGGTTGTTGACGGCCGAGATGACCGAGATGCAGGCCAGCAGCAGCGGGATCGAGAACACGATGTCGCTGAAGCGCGAGACGATCGTGTCGAGCCAGCCGCCGAAGAACCCGGCGACGGCACCGGTGATGATGCCCAGCAGCGCCACGATCAAGGTCGCCAGGAGGCCGACCGTGACCGAGGCGCGAGCGCCGTAGACGGTACGCGCCCAGACGTCGTAGCCCTGCTTGTTGAAGCCGAACGGGTGTCCGTCCCGGGCGGGCCCGAGGCTGTCCGAGAGGTTGGCGTACTGCGGATCGGCGCTGGTGAACAACGACGGGACCGCGATCATCACCGCCAGCACCACCATCACCAGCGAGGCGACCCAGAACAGCGGATTGCTCCGCAGGTGCTTCCAGGCCTCCTTCCACTGGCTCTCCGGCGGTGCCGAGGTGTCGACCGCGTCGACCTCGCGCAGCGGCGTGTCGCTGACGGACGCGACGAAACGTTCCTGGCCGGGAAGCGGCGTGCTCGATGTGATGTCAGGCATAGCGGATCCTCGGGTCGAGCGCGGCGTACAGCAGGTCGACCACCAAGCTCGTCACGACGTAGACCAGGACCATGATCGTGATGACCGAGATGACGGTGGGGCTCTGGCCCTGTTGGATGGCGCGGAAGGCCAGGTTCCCGACGCCGGGGATGTTGAAGATGCCCTCGGTGATGACGGCACCGGCCATCAGTGCGCCGAGGTCGACGCCCAGGAAGGTGACGACGGGCACCAGCGAGTTGCGCAGGACGTGGTTGCGGACGACCCGGCCGTTGCTCAGGCCCTTGGCCCGCGCAGTTCGCACGTGGTCGCTGACCAGGCTCTCGGCCACCGAACCTCGCGTCAGTCGCACGATGTAGGCGAACGAGGTGGTGCCCAGCACGATCGCGGGGATGATGAGCTTCTCGATGGTCCAGTCGCCGCCGACGGTTGCCGGGAAGATCTTCCACTCCACGCCGAACAGCCACTGCAGGACGAAACCGACGACGAAGATCGGGATGGCGATCAGGGCCAGCGAGAGCACGAGGGAGAACTGGTCGAACCAGCGGCCCCGACGCAACCCGGCGATCGTACCGACGATGATGCCCAGGACCATCTCGAAGATCAGGGCCATGACGGCCAGCGTCACGGTGACGGGGAAGGCCCGCTTGACCAGGTCGAGCACCGGCTGGCCGGAGAACGCCGTGCCGAAGTCACCGACGACGGCGCCCTTGAGGAACAACAACCACTGGATGATGAACGGTTCGTCGAAGTGGTACTGCTGCTCGATCTGGACGCGCACGGCGTCCGAGACGGGTCGATCGCCGAACATGCCGGCGACCGGGTCTCCGCCGATCTGTCGCAAGTACGTCATCAACGAGATGATGAACGTTGCCCCGATGATGACGGGGATGGTTTGAAGTAGTCGCTTCGCGACGTACCACCACACGAGAGCCTCCCTCGGATTCAGCCCACGATGAAGCAGGCTTGCGCCTCACGGTGGCAGCGCCGGGAACAACGGTCAAGTGACACGTCGTTCCCGGCGCTGCCTCTCAGCGCGTGAATGCTACTTCTACTTGGTGATCTTGTAGAAGTCCGGGAGGTTCTGCCAGGTGAACTCCACGTTCTCGACGCCCAGTGCAGCGGCGCCGGCGACGTTGGAGTACCACAGCGGAATGGCCGGGAGGTCCTCGAACAGGACGCTCTGCGCCTCGGCGATCAGCTTGTAGCGCTCATCACCCTGTGCCGTCGACGCCTCGGTGATCAGGTCGTCGAACTTCTTGTTCGAGTAGTCACCGTCGTTCGATCCGGCCTTGGTGCCGTACAACGGACCCAGGTAGTTCAACATCGACGGGTAGTCGGCCTGCCAGCCGGTGCGGAACGGGATCTTGATCGTGCGCGAGGTCACGTCGTTGCGCAGCTCGTCGAACGTCGGGTAGGACTTGCCGGAGGCCTCGATGCCCAGGTTGTTCTTGACCTGGTTGATCACTGCGTCGACCCACTCCTTGTGTCCGCCGTCGCCGTTGTAGGCGATCTGGAACTGGCCTTCCCACGGGGAGATGGCATCGGCCTGGGCCCACAGGTCCTTGGCCTTGTCGACGTCGAAGTCGAGCACGTCGTTGCCCGGGACGCTGTCGGTCCAACCATCGAGCACCGGAGCCGTGAAGTCCTTGGCCGGCGTGCGCGAGCCGTTGAAGATCTTGTCGGTGATCTCTTCACGGTTGATCGCGTGCGAGATGGCCTGGCGGCGCAAGATGCCCTCCTCGCCCTGGAAGTGCGGGGCCGAAGCGGGGAACGTGAACGACTGGAACACCGAGCCGGGGCTGGAGAACGCCTGGACGTTGTCGTCGGTCTCGAACGTCGCGAGCGCC
>DATMSF010000118.1:0-2316 GCA_035565535.1 Aeromicrobium sp. | reverse complement strand
CACGCTCGCTGGTACGCGGCGCGCACCTCGGACGCGGAGCTGGCGGCACGGCTGACTGCAGCAGCAGAGGCGGCCGAACGCGAGGTCGACGCTCCGTACGGAGCCGATGTGGCGGTCGTGACGGGAGCGAGCAGCGGATCGATCGCCGCGAGCGTCGTGGGAGAGCTGCTCGCAGGCGGCGCCACCGTCGTCGCCACGACGTCGTCGCTGAGCTCGACCAAGCTGGCGTTCTTCAAGCAGCTCTACCGCAGCCACGCCGTGCGTGGCGCGGCGCTGTGGATCGTCCCGGCGAATCTGGCGTCCTTCGCCGACGTCGACGCGCTGGCCGACTGGCTGAGCAGCGAGCAGACTGAGACCAAGGCCGGTGCTACGACGGTCAGCAAGCCGGCCCTGACTCCGACCTTGCTGTTCCCGTTCGCCGCCGGTCGCGTCATGGGCGATGCGACGGACGCGGGCAGCCGCGCCGAGGTCGAGATGCGGATTCTGTTGTGGTCGGTCGAACGGCTCATCGGAGCGCTGTCGGCGAACCTGCGCGACCGCGACCTGGCGGCCACGTTGCACGTCGTGCTCCCCGGCTCGCCGAACCGCGGGATGTTCGGTGGCGACGGCGCCTACGGCGAGGCGAAGGCGGCTCTGGACGCACTGGTCACCAAGTGGAACGCCGAGCGCACGTGGGCCGACCGCGTCACCCTGGCCCACGCCATCATCGGCTGGGTCCGCGGTACCGGACTGATGGGCGGCAACGACCCGTTGGTCGAGGCCGTCGAAGCCGCCGGTGTCCGGACGTGGGCCCCGGACGAGATGGCGCGCGAGCTGCTGTCGCTGTGCACACCGGACGCCCGACGCGCGGCCACGGCCGCTCCGGTCACGGGCGACTTCACGGGCGGTCTGGGCGAGGCCGACCTGGACCTGCGCGCGTTGGCGCAGCAGGCTCAGGCTTCCGACGAGGAGCCCGGTGTGCCGGGCCGAGATGGGCTCATCGCGGCGTTGCCGGCCTCCCCGTCGCACCTGGACCGCGTCGTGACCCCCGAGTGGGGCGACGTGCCGGCCGCACCGGAAGACCTGGTCGTCATCGTCGGAGCGGGCGAGCTCGGTCCGTACGGGTCGGCTCGCACGCGTTACGAGTTCGAGGTCGACGACCGCTTGTCGGCGGCCGGGATCTTGGAGCTGACCTGGTTGACCGGGCTGGTCTCGTGGGACGACACCGTCGGAGCGTGGTTCGACACCGAGACGCAGGAGAAGGTCGACGAGGCCGAGATCGCGGACCGCTACGAGGACGCCGTCCTGGAACGGGTCGGCGTGCGCCGCTACGCCGACGACGGCGAGATGATCGACAACACCCGCCCGCTGATGACGTCGGTGTTCCTCGAGCAGGACATGACGTTCACGGTCAGCAGCCAGGCGGAGGCCCGCGCGATGCGTGACTCCGACCCGGAACGGACCCGGATCAGCCAGGTGGGCGAGGAGTGGACGGTCACCCGGTTGGCCGGCTCCGAGGTCAAGGTGCCGCGCCGGGTCGACCTCTCGCGGACGGTCGGCGGTCAGATCCCGACGGGCTTCGACCCCACTGTGTGGGGCATCCCGGCCGAGATGGTCGAATCGGTCGACCGGGTGGGACTGTGGAACCTGGTCTGCACCGTCGACGCGTTCTTGTCGTCAGGCTTCACGCCGGCCGAGCTGATGCGCTGGGTGCATCCGGCGCTCGTCGCCAACACACAGGGCACCGGAATGGGCGGCATGACGTCGATGCGGTCGCTGTACATCGACACGCTGCTGGGCGAGGCGACGGCGAACGACATCTTGCAGGAGGCGCTGCCGAACGTCATCGCAGCGCACGTCGTGCAGTCGTACGTCGGTTCGTACGGCGCGATGGTTCACCCCGTGGCGGCGTGTGCCACGACGGCGGTCTCCGTCGAGGAGGGCGTCGACAAGATCCGACTCGGCAAGGCGCAGTTCGCCGTGACCGGTGGTTTCGACGACCTCGGGATCGAGGGCATCGTCGGCTTCGGTGACATGAGCGCGACGGCCGACTCGGCGGCCATGGCGGCCAAGGGCATCGAGGACCGCTACTTCAGCCGGGCCAACGACCGCCGCTACGGCGGATTCGTGGAGAGCCAAGGCGGCGGCACGCTGCTGCTGGCGCGCGGCGACGTGGCGGCCGCGATGGGACTCCCGGTCCTCGGTGTCGTGGCGTACGCAGGGTCGTTCGCCGACGGTGTCCACACGTCGATCCCGGCACCGGGCATCGGCGCGCTCGCCGCGGGCCTCGGTGGACGTGACTCGGCGCTGGCCCGTGGCCTGGCCTCGGTGGGTCTG
>DATMSF010000117.1:0-4521 GCA_035565535.1 Aeromicrobium sp. | reverse complement strand
GGCCGCATCGACGATCCAGAACCCGCCGAGGAACTCCTTGGTCTCCGCGTACGGGCCATCGGTCACGGTGACGTCGCCGGCGGTGTTGTCGACCACGGTGGCATCGCTGATGTTGGTCAGCCCGTTGGCGTAGACCCAGTGGCCGTCGGCCTGAAGCTGCTCGTTGAACGCGTTGGTGTCGGCGAACATCTTCTGGATCTTCGGGTCGTCGTAGTCGACGTCGACGTAGTCGGCGGTCGTGCTGAGGACGGAGAGCAGGTAGTGAGCCATGGTCGTGCCTTTCGTCGGAGTGTTCAGTCCTGCCGTTCTGGCAGCCTTTCACCATCTCCACGAACGGCACGACCCCGATACGACAACTTCGGTCAAGTTTTTTCTGCCCGGTGACGGCTGGCCGGGGCGGCGTTGTCGATGCGGGGGTCGCCCGGGAGGTCCGGCTCGGTCGTCGACGTCCGATGGGCCGCCGTGCGACCGGTCGCGTGTCCGGGCGCGAGCCAGGTCGCGATCGCGGTCGTGACAGGCACGGCCAGCACCAGGCCGATCGCTCCCACGAGGGTGCGCACGACCTCCTGGCCCACCTGCTCGGTGGTGGCGACGTCGATCAGGCGCTGTTGATAGGCCGTGACGAGGAGCAGGATCACCATCGCCGAACCGGCATAGGCGAACACCAGTGTGTAGACGCTGGACGCGATGTGGTCACGCCCGATGCGCATCGCCGAGGCGAACACCGCACGCTGGTTCAGGTCCGGCTGCAGGCTGCGCAGCTCCCACACGGCGCTGGCCTGCGTGACGGTGACGTCGTTGAGCACGCCGAGCCCGGCGATGACCATCGTCGCGGCCGCGATCGCGGACAGGTTCAGCGACGGGATGGTCGCGATCAGCAGCCGGTCGTCCTCGGACCCGATGCCGGAGATGCTGCTCCAGTCGGTCGCGACGAGGCCGATCGACGCGGTGATCGCGATGCCGAACAGCGTGCCGAACAGCGCGGACGTGGTGCGGATCGACACCCCGTGTGCCAGGTACAGCACCGCGATCATGATGACGGTCGAACCGACGATCGCGGTTCCCAGCGGTGACTTGCCGGCCAGCAGCGCGGGGAGCATGAACTGGGTGAGCGCCAGAAGCGTCACCGCGATGCCGACGAGCGCGAACAGACCCCGCCAACGCGCCACGGCGACCACCAGGACGGCGAAGATCGCGGCCAGCGCGGCCAGGGGGAAGCCCCGGTCGAAGTCGATGAACTCGTACGACGCGCCCTGGCCGTCGGGCTCGAGCTTCAGCAGTCGCACCTTGTCGCCGACGTCGATCCCGGCGGCGTAACGGGCCGAGTCCAGCTCGAAGGTGGCCGTGTCGTCGCCCACACGCGCCTCGAGATGAGCGCAGTCGCCGTCGACCGTCGGTACGTTGTCGGGCCCGAGCCCACCGCTGCCGCAGTCGAACGGTTCGACGCCGGTGATCGTGCCGTCGACCAGCGTCACGCCGTCGGCACCGTACGGGTTGAGGTCGCGGGGCACCTCGTCGTCGGCCGGCCACAGCCAGACCATGGCCGCGACGGCGGCCGCAGCGATCAGCAGCACCACGACGGTCAGGATCGTGGCGAGTCCGGTCCTGGGCGGTCCGGGGTCGACGTCATGTGAGTGCGAATGCGAGTGGGCCACGGAATTAGCCTGCCAGGTCCGTGCCGCCGAGATCGCGCACGTCCACGGCGCGGTCGAGCTCCAGGTCGTCCAGGAACCGTTCGTCGTGGCTGATCACCAGCAGGGCGCCCTCGAACGAACCCAGCGCCTCGACCAAATGGCGGATGCTGGGCAGGTCCAGGTGGTTCGTCGGCTCGTCGAGAGCGAGCAGCTGGGGTGCGACGTCGGCGTGCAGCGCGCACGCCAGCGTGGCACGGAGTCGCTCGCCGCCGGACAGCGAACCGAGGCGTTGATCGGCACGCCGGCCCCGGAACAGCATCCTTCCGAGCACCGAGCGCAGCTCGGTTTCCGATCTCGACGGCGCCGCAGCTCGCACATTCTCGATCACCGACCGGTCGTCGTCGAGCACGCCATCGAGCCGTTGCGGCAGGTACCGGGCCGGGACGCGCAACCGGACGTCACCGGAACGCGGTTCGAGCAGGCCGAGTGCCGTGCGCAGCACGGTGGACTTTCCGGAGCCGTTCGGTCCGGACAACCCCAGGCGTTCGGGGCCGCGGAGCTCGAGGTCGACCACGAGGTCCACGTGGCGCGGACGCACCTGCTCCATCGTCAGCACTACGCGGTTCGCCGGCACTGCCGTCTTGGGAAGGTCCAGACGGATCTCGCGATCGTCGCGCACCTCGGCCCGGGCGGCATCGAGTCGTTCACGGGCCTGACGAACGTCCTGCTGGTGTTGGCCCTTCAGGCGGCCCGCTGACTCCTGCGCGGCACGCTTGCGCGCATTCATGATGATCTTGGGCTCGCGCTTCTGCTCGGTCATCTTCTTGCCGTACCGCGCGCGGCGCGCCAGCTTGACCTGGGTGTCGGCCCACTCCCGTCGCTGCTTGCGCAGATCGGCTGCCGCATCGCGCGCCCGCCGCTCGGCGGCCTCCTGCTCGGTGGCGATCGCCACCGCGTACGCCTCGAAGCCACCGCCGAACCAGCGCACAGTGCCGTCTCGGACCTCGCCGATCTGATCGACGTGGCCGAGCAGCTCGCGGTCATGGCTGGCGAGCACCAGCAGTCCACCGAATCCGTCGATCACGTTCCACAGGCGCCGACGCGCGAGGCGGTCGAGGTTGTTGCTGGGTTCGTCCAGGAGAAGTACGTCCGGCCGCTCCAGCAACAATCCACCCAGGGCCAGCATCGTCAGCTCGCCGCCGGACAGTCCGTCGACGGTGCGATAGAGGTCGAGGTGGGCCAGCCCGAGCCTGCTCAGCACCGCGACCGAACGGTCGGCGACGTCCCAGTCGTCACCGACGGTGTCGAACACGTCCGGGTCGGTGCTGCCCGCCTCGATGGCCTCCAGAGCGTTCAGGCGCTCGGCGACCCCGAGGGATGCGGCGACCGTGTCGCCGGTGACGGCGTCCTGGGGCAGGTAGCCGATGCGGCCGGTCGTGGTCACCCGACCCGACGTCGCGGTCAGCCGTCCTGCTGCGACGCGGAGCAAGGTGGACTTGCCGGCCCCGTTGGAGCCGACGAGCCCGTACCGTCCGGGTCCGAGGTCGAACGTCAGGCCGGACAGCGCGGTGTCGCCGTCGGGCCAGGTGAAGGTGAGGTCGTGAAAGGACAAGGTCGCCTGCATGGCAGCTCCGTGAGAGGTCGCATGGATGCCGGAGCCGGGCGATGCCTCGGGCTCGACGGCGGTACGGCCTCAGAGCTTCACGGTGCGGACGAACCTCCACGTGGGGAACACGACCCATCCAGCATAGCGCTGGATCGACGGTGCCGAGGAATTCGACAGTGCTGAGGAAATCGACGTCGTTGAGGTAGCGTCCCGGCCATGGGTGCCATCGGGTTCGCGACGTCCGACGACGCGGTCGAACTGGTCAAGGCGTTGAACGACGAGGGTTACACGACCGACCTGCGGGCAGGCGATGTCGACGCCCCTGCGCCATGGGTGCTGACGGTCGACCCGTTCGACGACCGGGTCGTCGAGATGGTCGACGTGTACGGCGGCTGGATTCCGGGGGACGAGCAGCGCCCCGAGTGACCGGGCCCGGCCGGATTCAGGCCAGGTGCTCCTTGAGGAAGGCGACTTGGAGCAGCTTGAGGTTCTCGGCGACCTCTTCCTGGGGAGTCATGTGGGTGACGCCGGACAGCGGCAACACCGTGTGCGGTCGGCCAGCCGCGAGCAACGCCGACGACAGCCGCAGCGTGTGGGCGGCCACCACGTTGTCGTCGGCCAGTCCGTGGATCAGCATGAGCGGTCGCTCGAGCCCTGCAGCCAGCGGCAGCAGCGAGTTCGCGTCGTAGACGTCGGGCTGCAGGTCAGGGTCGCCGAGATAGCGCTCGGTGTAACACGTGTCGTACAGACGCCACTCGGTCACGGGCGCCCCGGCGACGGCGACGTGGAACCGGTCGGGCCGCTTCAGCACCGCGAGCGCAGCCAGATAACCGCCGTAGGACCAGCCGCTGATCCCCACGCGGGCCGCATCGACGTCGTCCGGGAACATCTCGGTGACAGCGGCCAGCGCAGCGACCTGGTCGTCGAGCGTGACTCCGGCGAAGTCGTCGCGGATCGCACGTTCCCAGACGTGTCCGCGCCCCGGTGTGCCTCGACCGTCGGTGACGACGACGCAGAACCCCTGATCGGCGAGCCACTGCGGCTCGAGGAACATCCGGGCCGACGCCAGCACCCGCTGGGCGTGGGGTCCGCCGTAGGGGTCCATCAGCACCGGCAGGCGCTGCGATCCCGGCACGTGGTCGCGGGGGAACAGCACGGCGGTGCGCAGCGCATGCGGTCCGGCCGCGAGCAGCGTGACGTTCGGCTCGAACGGTGCGGCCTGCGCGACCGACTCGATCTGCACGGGGTCGCCCGACGGCGGATGGACGGTGGTCGTCGTGG
>DATMSF010000116.1:0-2141 GCA_035565535.1 Aeromicrobium sp. | reverse complement strand
CCTCCATGTCGTCGACCGACACGCACCAGGCCATCCAGCCTCCGCCGGCCAGCGAGCGTTCACGCACGAACTGGCCGAACGCGGCCTTCTCCGATGCGGGGTGGTCCAGCACCTCGACGATCTCCATGTACTGGTGATCGGTCAGCGGCAGGATCGCATTGCGGGTGCCGAATCGAGGGTGGGCTCCGCCGTCGAGGAACTCAGCTCCCAACAGCTGTCCGATCTTCTCCGTCGTCGCGGCCAGTCCGTCGGGTCCGGCGGCGAAGCTCACGTGGTCGAGGCGCATACGGCATTCTCACAACACCGCCCCGGCGCCGAGTGACCAGGGTCACCTATGCGGCGAGGCAGGGTGTGGTGTATAGGGGCCGCCGCGCTCGAAGTCCGCGCAGTGCTCCGCGAGGATGTCGTACGCCGCCTGCCCCATCAACGCGACGAGCTCTGCCCGGTTGCTGATGTAGACCGGCTCGGTGCCGACGTGCGCCTCGGTGTTGGACGAGCAGTACCAGTCCAGATCGGCACCGCCCGGCCCCCATCCGGCGCGGGTGTACTCGCCGATCGAGACCTCGGTGTAAGTCGATCCGTCGCCGGGGTCGACCTCCCGGAACTGTCGACGCAGGGGCAGCTGCCAGCACACGTCGGGCTTGACGGTGTGGGGCTCGACACCCGTCCGCAAGGCGTGCGCGTGCAAGGCGCAGCCGTACCCGCCCGGGAAGTCCCGAGAGTTGTGGAAGATGCAGGCGCCGTCCACGGTCCGCGTCTTGCGCTCGCCGTCGTCGTCGGTCTCGATCCAACGGCGCCGGCCCTGGGCATGACGCTCCCAGACGTCGGGCGTCAGCTCGCGCACGGCAGCGGCGACCCGGTCCTCGTCGGCGCGATCGGCGAAGTGAGCACCGAGCGTGCAGCACCCGGCGTCCGGACTGCTCTGGTAGATGCCGGGACATCCTTGGCCGAAGATGCAGGTCCACCTTGACGTGAGCCAGGTCAGGTCGCACCGGAACACTTCGGACTCGTCGTCGGGGTTGGCGAACTCGACGAAGGTGCGGGGGAATCCCAGATCGACTTCGGGCATATCGCCACGAGCCTAACGGGCGGTCCCCCTATTGTGGTGCCATGCGGCTGGGCGTGCTGGACATCGGCTCCAACACCGGCCACCTACTCGTCGTCGACGCCGTGCGCAGCGGCTCGCCGGTTCCGGCGCACTCCTTCCGTGAGTCCCTCCGCCTGGCCGAGCACCTCGACGCCGGCAGGGCGGTGACCCCGCAAGGCATCGAACGGCTCGTCTCCTA
Organism: Aeromicrobium sp.; assembly: GCA_035565535.1. Taxonomy (GTDB): domain Bacteria; phylum Actinomycetota; class Actinomycetes; order Propionibacteriales; family Nocardioidaceae; genus Aeromicrobium. Next base: position 855 of record DATMSF010000116.1, on the reverse strand, counting down.
CGTGGCGGGGGCTCGCCGAGTCGCCGAGGACACCGGCTGCGCCGAGATGCTCTCGTTCGTGACGTCGGCCGTGCGTGACGCCGTCAACGTCGACCACGTCCTGGACACGGTCGCCGCGAGGACAGGTGTGGACCTGCAGGTCATGGCGGGTGCCGACGAGGCGCGACTGACGTTCCTGGCGGTGCGTCGATGGTTCGGTTGGTCATCTGGCCGGCTCGGTGTCTTCGACATCGGCGGCGGTTCCCTGGAGCTGGCCGTGGGCCGGGACGAGGTTCCCGATGTGGCCTCGTCGGTCCCGCTCGGAGCGGGCCGACTCACCCGTGACTGGGTCGAGACCGGCCGCTCGGCAGCCGACCTGCGGGCCCACGTGCGCGCCGTCATCGCGGGAGAGGCCGGCGACATCCGTCGTGGCGGACCGTTCGACCACGCCGTCGCGACGAGCAAGACGTTCAGGTCCCTGGCCCGTATCCTCGGCGCCGCCCCGTCGGCCGAAGGGCCGTACGTGACGCGGCTGCTGCAGCGCACGGATCTGGAACTGCTCGTCGACCGTCTGGCCGGCATGGACCGAGAGCAGATCGCCGGCCTACCGGGGGTCTCGGCCGACCGCGCCCACCAGATGTGGGCCGGTGCGCTCGTCGCGCAGGCCACGATGGATCTGTTCGAGATCGACACGCTCGAGATCTGTCCGTGGGCACTGCGCGAAGGGGTGCTGCTGGAGCACCTGGACCATCTGTGACCGGGCGACATCTAACCTGGAAGACGTGTCCACCCCGCCCCGCGTCAGCTTGTCGACGTCTTCGGTGTACCCGGGGTCGACGGCCAGCGGCTTCGAGGCCGCGGCCCGACTGGGGTACG
>DATMSF010000115.1:0-1993 GCA_035565535.1 Aeromicrobium sp. | reverse complement strand
GAAGAAGGCCCCTGCGAAGAAGGCGCCCGCCAAGAAGACCACCGCCAAGAAGGCTCCCGCGAAGAAGGCGACTTCTTCGACGAGCTGACTCGACTCAGGTGCCACGTGAACACCATGAGCTCATGGTGTTCACGCACTCCTCATGGCGGGCACGCCATGAGGAGTGCCAGATATCCATGGTGGGCGAGTCCTGCGCCGGGTCGTGGTCACCGTGCAGGCGCAGGTCTCCTAAGCCGGCGTGACGCGCAGGGCGATCCAGGCCGAACCGAGCTCGACCCGGTCCGAGACGCTCCACCCGTAGTCGTCGATGGCGGCGGTGACGGTGTCGACTGTCAGGTCGGCAGTGCTGCGGGGCAGCGCCACCCACACGATCGGCACGGCGCCCACGCGGGGGAGCGCGTCATCGAGCTCGGCCGCGAGCGTGTCGGGATCGTCGACGACCACGATCGCGGCCTCGACCTCCTCGTCCTCCTGGACGTCCTGGTCGTCCTCGTCGCCGTCCTGCTCGTCGATCACGACCTCGATGTTGTCCGAGATCGGATCGACGAGCGCGTTCTCTTCGTCGGAGTGCCCGATGATCCACAGCGGACCGCGGGTGATCCCGAGATGTTCGGCGCGAGTGACCACGCTCAGATCCTACGTGCCGTGAAGTCGTGGATCCGGCGGCCGACCTTGATCCCCTTGGTCTCGAAGCGGGTCACCGGTCGCCCCTCGAAGCGTTCACTGCGGCCACCTTCGAAGTCGGGGGAGCTCTCCATGACGTCGGCGATCTGGTCGGCGTAGTCCGCCCAGTCGGTCGCAGCTCGCCAGATGCCACCGGGCGGAAGCACCCGGGCCGCGATCGTGGCGAAGTCCGCCGTGATCAGGCGGCGCTTGTTGTGGCGCTTCTTGTGCCACGGATCGGGGAACCAGATGCGCAGCTCGTGCAGCGACCCGGGGGCGATCGCGGTCGTCAGCAGCTCGGGAGCGTTGACGATCGCCATGCGCAGATTCGTCAGCCCCTCGCGGCGCACGTGCGCCAGTGTCTGAGCGACGGCCGGGACGTAGACCTCGATGCCCAGGAAGTTCCAGTCGGGGTTGGACTTCGCGGCGTGCGCCAGGGCCTCGCCGTAGCCGGAACCGATCTCGATGACCAGGGGAGCCGAGCGCCCGAAGACTGCCTCGGCGTCGAAGCGGTAGTCCGGGTGCACCGACGTGCTGGGACCGCCTTGGGGAACGTCGACGACGATGTCGTTCGCGTACTGGTCCCAGACCCGTTGCTGACGATCGTTCAGCCGACCACCGCGGCGGGTGAACGAGACCGGGGAGGTGCGAAAGCGCGGAAGCTCGGCAGGATCTCGCTGCTCGTCGGCGGTGTCGGGCATGGTGATGAGCCTAGATGGTGCTCGAAGATGGTCGACATGACGATCGTTCCTGACGACAAGGACTGGACCTGGGTGCTTCAACGCCCGTGCGCTGACTGCGGTCTCGACGCGACCGGCGTCGACATGCGAACCGTCCCCGACCGCGTTCGCGAGATGCCGAGGCAGTGGGCCGAGGTCCTCGCCCGACCGGACGCGACGACTCGGCCCGACCCGACCACGTGGTCGCCGGTGGAGTACGCCTGCCACGTGCGCGACGTGTGCACGCTGTTCGGCCGACGCATCACCTTGATGCTGGAGCAGGACAATCCGCAGTTCGCGAACTGGAACCAGGACGTGACGGCCGTCGAGCAGCGGTACGAGCATCAGGACCCGGCCGCCGTGACAGGTGAGCTCGCCGACGCAGCAGCGTCGATCGCCCAGATCATCGAGAACGTGCCGCAGGGCTCGTGGCAACGTCCCGGCCGGCGCAGTGACGGGTCGCGGTTCACGGTCGAGACGCTGGTGCGGTACTTCCTGCACGACCTGGAACACCACCTCGTCGACGTGGCATCGACGCCGTAGCCGACGGAGCCGCGACAGAGAAAGTTTCTCGGGACAACGACCGTGTTCGGGAGCAAATCTGGCGTCCG
>DATMSF010000114.1:0-4841 GCA_035565535.1 Aeromicrobium sp. | reverse complement strand
CGCACCGCGCCGTCGATGTTCGAGCCGGTGCACGGATCGGCCCCCGACATCGCCGGTCAGTCCAAGGCGGACCCGACCGCCGCGATCCTCTCGGCGGGGCTGCTCCTGGACCACCTGGGATTCCCGCAGGCCGCCGCCCAGATCACGCAGGCCGTCGAGGCCGACATCGCCGCACGCGGTGGCCAGCCGCGCTCCACCGAGGAGGTGGGTGAGGCCATCGCGTCGCGCGTGGCCCAGTCAGTAGCCGGGGCGTGACCGTCCTACTCACTGACATCAGAAAGGTTTACGGTGGTTGACATGACGTCCACCTCGTTCTCGACTCGTCTCGACGCCAATCCGGCTGCACGGTCGGACGCCGAACGGGAGACCATCCTGGCCGACCCGGGCTTCGGACTGCACTTCACCGACCACATGTTCCTGGCCGACTGGGATCCCACGAACGGGTGGCACGACGGCCGCGTCGTGCCGTACGGCCCGATCAGCCTGGACCCCTCGGCAGCGGTGCTGCACTACGCCCAGGAGATCTTCGAGGGGCTCAAGGCCTACCGGCACGCCGACGGGTCGGTGCACCTGTTCCGCGCGGACCAGAACGCTGCCCGCATGCAGCGCTCGGCACACCGGCTGGCGCTGCCGGAGCTGCCCGAGGACTGGTTCATCGGGTCGATCCGGGCACTGGTCGAGGCCGACAACGCGTGGGTTCCGACGGGCGGCGAGACCAGCTTGTACCTGCGCCCGTTCATGTACGCCTCGGAGTCGTTCCTGGGGGTGCGACCGGCGCAGGGCGTGACGTACTCGGTCATCGCGTCGCCAGCGGGCGCCTACTTCAAGGGCGGCCTCAAGCCCGTCTCGATCTGGCTGTCCGAGACGTACTCGCGTGCCGGGGCCGGTGGCACGGGCGCAGCCAAGTGCGGCGGCAACTACGCCGCGAGCCTGCTGCCGCAGCAGGAGGGCGCCCAGCACGGCTGCGACCAGGTGGTGTTTCTCGACCCCCTCGAGCGCACCTACATCGAGGAGCTGGGCGGCATGAACCTGTTCTTCGTGCGGTCGGACGGCTCACTGGTGACTCCTGAGCTGAGCGGCTCGATCCTCGAAGGCATCACCCGCGACAGCATCATCACGCTCGCCCGGGACCTCGGGCACGAGGTCGAGGAGCGCAAGGTCTCGATCGAGGAGTGGCGGGACGGGATTGCCGACGGCTCCATCGTGGAGGTCTTCGCGTGCGGCACCGCCGCCGTCGTGACGCCGGTCGGAACGCTGAAGTGGGCCGAGGGTGAGCTGACCTGGGGAGACGGCTCGGCGGGCAAGATCACCGCCGACCTGCGTTCGGCGCTGATCGACATCCAGTACGGCCGCGCCGAGGACCGCCATGGATGGGTGACCCGCATCCACTAAGGTGCGGGTATGGCCCAGATCACACCTGAAATCGGGGCCGAGGGCGCGACGAGGACCGAGCACGACCTGATCGGCGATCGCGCTGTCCCGGCCGACGTCTACTGGGGCGTGCACACGCTGCGCGCTCTCGAGAACTTCCCGATCACCCAGATCCCGATCGGGATCAGTCCGCACCTGGTCGAAGCCCTGGCCGCGGTCAAGCAGGCGGCAGCCGCGGCCAACCACGATCTGGGTCTGCTCGACGACGAACGCTACGAGGCGATCCGCCTGGCGTGCGAGGAGATCCGCGGCGGAGCGCTCGTGGACCAGTTCGTCGTCGACGTGATCCAGGGCGGTGCCGGCACGTCGACCAACATGAACGCGAACGAGGTCATCGCGAACCGGGCGCTGGAGCTGATGGGCCACGCCAAGGGCGACTACCACGTGCTGCACCCCAACGAGCACGTCAACATGAGCCAGTCGACCAACGACGTCTACCCGACGTCGGTCAAGGTCGCGATCATCCTGGAGACCAACTCGCTGCTCGATGCGATGGCGCTGCTGCAGGAGTCGTTCGCGCGCAAGGCCGTGGAGTTCCACGACGTGCTGAAGATGGGGCGCACCCAGCTGCAGGACGCGGTGCCGATGACGTTGGGTCAGGAATTCGGCACCTACGCCCAGATGATCGGCGAGGACCGTGCGCGACTGTCCGAGGCCGTGCTGCTGCTGCACGAGATCAACCTGGGCGCCACCGCGATCGGCACGATGCTGAACGCGCCGGAGGGGTACGTGGACAGCGCGTGCTCCCACCTGGCCGAGATCACGGGCCTGCCGTTGCAGAGCGCGGTCGACCTGATCGAGGCGACGCAGGACTGTGGATCGTTCGTGCAGCTGTCGGGTACCCTGAAGCGGGTCGCGGTGAAGCTGTCGAAGATCTGCAACGACCTGCGCCTGCTGTCATCGGGTCCGCGTGCGGGCCTGAACGAGATCAACCTGCCGGCCGTCCAGGCGGGGTCGAGCATCATGCCGGGCAAGGTCAACCCGGTGATTCCCGAAGTGGTCAACCAGGTGGCGTTCCAGGTCATCGGCCACGACGTGACGGTTTCGATGGCCGCCGAGGCCGGCCAGCTGCAGCTCAACGCGTTCGAGCCGGTGATCTGCTACTCGCTGTCGGCCGGCATCTCGCGCCTGCGTGAGGCCATGACGGTCCTGGCGACCCGGTGCGTCGACGGCATCACCGCGAACGTCGATCTGCTGCGTCGCGAGGTGGAGGAGTCGATCGGGCTGGTCACCGCGCTCAACCCGTACGTCGGCTACGCCGCCGCGACCGAGGTCGCCAAGGAGGCGCTGAGCTCGGGCCGCGGGGTCGCCGAGCTGGTCCTGGAACGTGGTCTGCTCCCGCGCGAACAGCTCGAGGCGATCCTGCGACCCGAGGTGCTCGCCAACCTCGAACGTCGACAGTGAGTGCCCGAGACCGTGAACTGCTCAGCTGAATAGCGTCGCGGGGTCGTCCACGAAGGTGACGTCGAGCAGTCCGTCGACGTAGTCGATCATCAGGTCGAGCGCCGGCTCTCGCGGGGCCGGCTCGGGGTCGGCGAATCCGAGGGCGATGTCGTGCAGCGTCACGGCTGCCGGACCGACCGGGTCGTTGGCCGGCCACTCGGTGATCAGCCGCTGCGCCAGCCCCATCGCGACCGCCAGCACCATCCCGGTACGGGGTGGGTCTGCCGGGGCCGGGTCGGTGCGAGCGGCCTCGGGCTGAACCGCGTCGAGGGGCGGAGGTTCCCCGGTCTCGATGCGCAGCTCGGGCAGACCGAACGACTGCAACCCGCGCGACAGCAGGTGGGTGTCGTCCAGGTCGAGCGCGATCCAGTGAGATGCCACCGCCGGGTCGACCTCGCCCGCACGGATCACCCGTGGCACGGCCAGGTCGATCACGATGCCGTCGTGGTCGACGGCGAGCTGCAGGGCTGACTGCCGAGCGGCCACCAGCTCGCCGGCGGCGAGCTCCGGAGCGGTGTCGACGGCGAAGACCCGGGCGTAGGGCCGTCGTTCCACGGCTGCGAGCGCGTCGTCGGAGGCCCCGAAACGGCGCAGCAGCACCGCAGGCGGGGCAGCGACGTCGGCCACGGGTTCGACCGCGTCGCGGGTGAAGACGGCGTGCAGGGACCGCACCGATCGCGGCACGGGCACGAGGCGATCCACTACGGGGTGCTCGCTCCCGGTGCAGCGACCTGCACCACGAGCTTGCCGAAGTTGTCGCCGCGCAGCAGACCGATGAGCGCTGCGGGGGCGTTCTGCAAGCCCTCGACGATGTCCTCGCGGTACGTGATCGATCCGTCGGCCACCAACGGCCCGACCGTCTGCTGGAACGTCTTGTAGTGGTCGGCGACGAACTCGTCCTGGATGAATCCGCGGATCGTCAGGCTCTTGGTCAGCACGCGCGTCATGAGCGCCGGCGCACGGTTCGGTCCGTCCGGGGCAGCGGTGTCGTTGTAGTGCGAGACCAGCCCGCACACCGGCACCCGCGCGTACCGGTTGAGGCGGGGGAGCACGGCGTCCCACACGGCTCCGCCGACGTTCTCGAAGTACACGTCGATGCCGTCGGGCGTCGCTGCTGCCAGATCGTCGACGAAGGTCGGTGACCGGTGGTCGATCGCGGCGTCGAAGCCGGCTTCACGGACCCACGCGCACTTGTGCGGACCGCCGGCGATGCCGACAGCACGTGCGCCGGCTCGTTTGGCCAACTGTCCGACCATCGATCCGACGGGCCCGGAAGCGGCTGCGACGACGACCGTCTCGCCCTCCTGAGGACGGCCGATCACGGTCAGTCCCGCATACGCGGTGAACCCGGGCATGCCGAGCACTCCCAGCGCGGTGGTCAGCGGCGCCGCCTCCGGGTCGAGGCGCCGCAACAGCTTGGCCGGGGCGATCGCGTACGTCGACCACGTCGTGTAGCCGAGCACCAGGTCACCGGGGGAGAACCGGTCGGAACGCGACTCGACGACCTCGCTGACGGTGCCGGCCTGCAGGGGTGCGTCGACGGCCCAGGACTCCGCATAGGACTCGGCATCGCTGAGGCGTCCACGCATGTACGGGTCCAACGACAGGTAGATCGTGCGCAGCAGGACCTCGCCCTCGGCCGGAGCAGGGACGGTGACGGTCTCGGTGCGGAAGTCGTCCGGCGTCGGCTCCCCGTGGGGGCGTCGCGCGAGGACGATGCGGGTCGATGAGATGGCAGGTGTGTTGTCGGCAGGCACGCGGCCAGTCTAGAGTTGCCGGTATGCCACACAGTGCCCCGATCATTATCGACAGGCGCGCCGGGATCTGATTCCACCTCCCCAGCGCGCCGCCTCCCATGCCCGGGAGGCTTTTTTTGTGACCGGCACCGATACCTCGAAGGACCACCCATGAGCGCCGCCCCCTCCTACGGACACCATGATCCGCGGGACTTCCACGTCTACGACACG
>DATMSF010000113.1:0-5860 GCA_035565535.1 Aeromicrobium sp. | reverse complement strand
GCGAGCTCGGACTTGTTGCCGCAGGCCAGGACCAGGTGGCCGTGCTGGTTCGACAAGCCCATCCAGATCACGGCCCGGATCCGGGCCTGCAGGTTCTCCTCGGCCAGCCCGTCGAGGTGCATCGCCTCCTGGTACGCGTCGAACATCGGCGCGATCGGCACGGTGTCCAGCCGCAGGCCCGTGCGCTCGGCCTGATCGGCGGCATCGGACCGGGAGTGCTCGGTCGACCACGCCGACGGGTTGCTGACGCCGAACACCTGGTCGGCGCCCAGTGCGTCGACCGCGATCGCGGCCACGAGCGTGGAGTCGATGCCACCGGACATCCCGAGCAGCACGCTGCTGAACCCGTTCTTGGCGACGTAGTCGCGCAGGCCCAGGACGATGGCCTGGTACCGCTCGCCCAGGTCGTCCCAGCGGTGCGCGACCGTCGGGGTCAGCGGCGCGTACGCCGCCAGCGGTTGGTCGGAGATGACCGTGCGCTCGACCCGCAGGCCGTGGAAGCGGGCCGACGGATCGGGCATCGGGGCCGTGGCGGCCGGCAGGTCCAGATCGGCGACCAACAGGTCGGGCGTGAACTGCGGGCTGCGGGCCACGAGGTCGCCGTGAGCGTCGACGACGAGGGAGTCTCCGTCGAAGACCAGCTCGTCCTGGCCGCCCACCAGGTTGACGTAGGCCAGCGCGCACCGACCCTCCCGAGCCCGACGGGCGCACAGCTGGAGCCGGACGTCGTCCTTGGCGGCCTCGTACGGGGATCCGTTCAGCACCACGAGCAGACCGGCCTCGGCCGCATTCGCCGCAGCCGACGGTCCGTCCTGCCAGATGTCCTCGCAGATCGCGATCGCGACGTCGACGCCGTGGACCTGCACGATCTGGGTCTCGTCGCCGGGCACGAAGTGCCGGAACTCGTCGAACACCCCGTAGTTCGGCAGGTGGTGCTTGTCGTAGCGGGCGACGACCTCACCACCGACGATCACCGAGGCGGAGTTGGTGGGCTGGTTCTTGGGCACGCCGAGCCGGTCGGGCAGGTTCTCCACGGCACGGGGCTTCGCCGAGTCCAGGTGGCCCACGACGACGACCAGGTCGCCGCATCCCTCGGTATCCAGGCGCCGCGCCAGCTCGGTCACGGTGTGCTGTGACGCCTCGATGAACGACTTGCGATAGGCCAGGTCCTCGATCGGGTAGCCGTTGAGCACCATCTCGGGCAGGACGAGCAAGTGCGCGCCCGCTGCCACGGCGTCGCGAGCCGATCGGACCACGAGCTCGGCGTTGCCGGCCAGGTCGCCGACGCGCGGGTTCACCTGGGCGAGTGCGATGCGCAGCTGAGGCATGACTGCAACCCTAGGGGAGGGCCGTGACGGCACCCGATCCGGAAACACACCTGTAACAGAACGCGTGTCACACTGACGCCATGGGTAAGCAGGAAGACTTCGTCCTCCGGGCCATCGAGGAGCGCGACGTGCGCTTCATCCGCCTGTGGTTCACCGACGTGCTCGGCTCGTTGAAGTCCGTCGCGATCGCGCCGGCTGAGCTCGAGGGCGCGTTCAACGAGGGGATCGGCTTCGACGGCTCGTCGATCGAGGGTTTCGCTCGCGTGCACGAGTCGGACATGCTCGCCAGACCCGACCCGTCGACGTTCCAGGTGCTCCCATGGCGCGGTGAGACCCCCGCGACGGCACGCATGTTCTGCGACATCCAGATGCCCGACGGCAACCCGTCGTACGCCGATCCCCGCCACGTGCTCAAACGGGCCCTGGGCAAGGCCAAGGACGCCGGATTCACGTTCTACACCCACCCGGAGATCGAGTTCTACCTGTTCAAGGGCAAGCCGCCGGCCGGTGAGCGACCGGTCCCCGTCGACGACAGCGGCTACTTCGACCACACGGCGCAGGGTGGCTCGCAGGACTTCCGTCGTGAGGTCATCACGATGCTGGAGAACATGGGGATCTCGGTCGAGTTCAGCCATCACGAAGGCGGCCCGGGACAGCAGGAGATCGACCTGCGCTACGCCGACGCACTGTCGACCGCCGACAACATCATGACGTTCCGCACGATCGTGCGTGAAGTCGCGTTGACGCTGGGCAAGTGGGCCTCGTTCATGCCCAAGCCCATGACGCAGCACCCGGGCTCGGGCATGCACACGCACGTCTCGCTGTTCGAGGGCGACGAGAACGCGTTCTTCGAGGCCGGTGCGGAGTACCAGCTGTCCAAGATCGGCAGGCAGTTCATCGCGGGCGTCCTGGCGCACACGCCGGAGATCACCGCCGTCACCAACCAGTGGGTCAACTCCTACAAGCGGCTGGCCGCCGGCGACGAGGCGCCCAACTACCTGTCGTGGGGTCACAACAACCGGTCGGCGCTGATCCGGGTGCCGATGTACAAGCCGCACAAGGGCCAGGCCGCGCGCATCGAGCACCGCGGCTTGGATGCCGGGTGCAACCCGTACCTGGCGTACGCGCTGATCCTGGCTGCCGGGCTGAAGGGCATCGAGCACTCCTACCCGCTGCCGCTGGAGACCGAGGACAACGTGTGGAGCCTCAGCGAGAATGAGCGCCGGGCGATGGGCCTGACCCAGATGCCGCGCAACCTCGACGAGGCGATCCGCAACATGGAGACCAGCGAGCTGGTGGCCGAGACGCTCGGTGAGCAGGTGTTCGACTACTTCTTGCGCAACAAGCGAGCCGAGTGGCAGGACTACCGCTCCCAGGTCACGCAGTTCGAGATCGACCGCTTGATGCCGATGGTCTGACGTGGCCGTCTTTCGTGACGCGGCTTCGGCCGAGGCGATGATCGCGCGCCTCGGCCAGGCGCCACCTGAGCTGATCGACCAGATCGCCTCGGTGGCCGAGCCCGACATCGCGGTGCAGTCGTTGGCCGAGATCGCCGATGCGATGGGTGCCGAACAGCTGCTGGCCCTGCTCGAGGAGCACACGCTGCGAGAGCGGCTGCTCGTCGTGCTCGGGACCAGTCGAGCGCTCGGAGAGTTCCTGGCGCGACACCCTGAGTTCGTCGCCGACCTGTCGCGGGCGTCGTTGGCGGTCCGACCCCTCGCGCTGGAAGAGGTCCGCGCGCAGCTGGCGCAGGCCACCGACGCCGACTCGCTGCGGGTCGCGTACTACCGCAAGCTGCTGCACATCGCGGCGCGCGACCTGAACGCCTACACCTCGTTCCGGCAGTCGTCGGGGGAGCTGTCCGACCTCGCCGTCGCGACGCTGGGCGCCGCGTTGGACATCGCGCGATCGGAGGAGGCCGACACGGCGGGGTGCCGGTTCGCGATCATGGCGATGGGCAAGACCGGTGGTCACGAGCTGAACTACATCTCCGACGTCGACGTGATCTTCGTGCACGAGACGCCCGACGGCGGGGACGAGCAGGCGGCGCTGCAGATCGCCACACGATTGGCGAGCAAGGTCATCCAGCTGTGCGGCGACCACACCAGCGAGGGCACGATCTGGGAGGTCGATGCGAATCTGCGCCCGGAGGGACGGCACGGGCCGTTGTCCCGATCGCTGGCCAGTCACGTCGCGTACTACGACAAGTGGGCCAGCACGTGGGAATTCCAGGCCCTGCTGAAAGCCCGGTACGCCGCAGGTGATGAGGACCTGGCCGAGGCGTACCTGGCCGCCCTCCACCCCAAGGTCTGGTTCGCCAGCACGCGGGAGAACTTCGTGACCGACGTCCGTCAGATGCGTCAGCGGGTGATCGACAACATCCCGGCGCAGCATCGCGACCATCAGCTGAAGCTGGGGGCAGGCGGTCTGCGTGACGTCGAGTTCGCGGTGCAGCTGATGCAGCTGGTGCACGGTCGTGCCGACGAGTCGCTGCGGAGCCCGACGACCCTGGTCGCGCTGGAGAAGCTGACCGCGGGTGGCTACGTGGGGCGTCGCGACGGTGCTGCGCTGGAGGACGCGTACGAGTTCCTGCGCACGCTGGAGCACCGGATCCAGCTGTACCGCCTCAAGCGCAGTCACATTGTGCCGGACGACCCCGAGGACCTGCGTCGGATCGGCCGCAGCATGGGCTATCGGACGAACTCGGCTGAGCAGCTGGTCAAGGACTGGCACGCGCACCGCCGGATCGTGCGCCGCCTGCACGAGAAGCTGTTCTTCCGCCCACTGCTCGAGGCGGTCTCGTCCCTGCCCAGCGACGGCTTGCGCCTGACGCCGCTGGCCGCCGAGCAACGGCTGACTGCGCTGGGCTTCCGCGACCCGCTGGGGGCGCTCAAGCACATCGAGGCGCTCACCAGCGGCGTGTCGCGCCGCGCCGCGATCCAGCAGTCGCTGCTGCCGGCCATGCTGGCCTGGTTCGCCGAGTCGCGCGATCCGGACGCCGGCCTGCTCGCCTTCCGCCGGATCTCCGAGGAGCTGGGGGACTCGCACTGGTACCTGCGGAAGCTGCGCGACGAGGGCGAGAGCGCCGAGCAGCTGGCCCACGTGCTCTCGACGAGTCGGTATGTGACCGACCTGATCCTGCGAGCACCGGACTCGGTGGCGATGCTCGGCGACGCCGACGAGCTGCAGCCGCGCGAACGGGAACGATTGTTCACCGAGATGGATCTCGCGGTCGACCGGCAGAGCGGTCCGGACGCCGCGACTCGTGCCGTGCGCCGCATCCGACGTCGTGAGCTGTCGCGCGTGGGCATCGCCGACGTCCAGGGCATGCTCGACATCGTCCAGGTCGGTGACGCGCTGACCGACATCGGGACGGCCACGCTGCGTGGCGCCCTCAAGGCCTCGATCGCGGCCGTCGAGGCGGACAAGGGGCCCATGCCGACGCGCATGGCGATCGTGCTGATGGGGCGGATGGGCGGATTCGAGGCCGGGTACGGCTCGGACGCCGACGTGATGTTCGTGCACGATCCGCTCGACGGCGCCGACCCCGAGGAAGCGAACGCCGCGGCGATGGCGGTCGCGGTCGACCTGCGCAAGAATCTGGCCGCGCCGGGTGACGACCCGCCGCTGGAGGTGGACGCCGAGCTGCGACCGGAGGGCAAGAACGGACCCTTGGTCCGCACGTTCGAGGCCTACCGGTCCTACTACGACAAGTGGTCGGCGGTGTGGGAGGCGCAGGCGCTGCTGCGCGCCAACCCGTGTGTGGGCGACGAGGAGCTGTGTGCGCGATTCGTCGAGCTGATCGATCCGCTGCGGTATCCCGACGGCGGCGCGAAGCCCGATGAGGTGCGCGAGATTCGCCGCATCAAGGCTCGCGTCGAGGCCGAGCGGCTACCGCGGGGTGCGAACCCCAACACACACCTGAAGTTGGGGCGCGGCGGCATCTCCGACGTCGAGTGGGCGGTGCAGCTGCTGCAGATGCAGCACGGCCACCGGATCGAGGGGCTGCGGACGACCCGGACGCTGGCCGCCTTGCGTGCGGCCGCCGACGCCGACCTGCTGACGGCCGCCGACGCTGCGTCGCTGGAGGCGGCGTGGACGTTGGTCAGCCGCATCCGCAACGCCATCGTGCTGATGCGTGCCAAGCCCGCCGAGTCGATGGTAGAGCAGGCCGACGAGAGGGCCGGTGTCGCGCACCTGCTCGGCTACGGTGCTGCCGACAGCGAGCAGATGGTGGATGACTACTTGCGGACGACGCGACAGGCGCGCCGGGTCTTCGAGCGGGTCTTCTACGCCTGAGCCAGCTCGCGTTCGCGAGCCTCGCGCTTGGCCCGACGCAGGGCGCGGCTCTCGGGTGAGCGGCCCTGCTTGTACGGGTCGCTGGGCTTCTTGCCGTACGTGGCCAGCTGGTGCGCGACGCTGAACAGCTGCTTGGACAGTCGACCGGTGTTGTACTTCAGCCCGTACTTCTCGACCAGCAGCTTGACGTCCTTGGCCACCTCGGGGTAGCGGCGCGCGGGGATGTCGGGGAA
>DATMSF010000112.1:0-1758 GCA_035565535.1 Aeromicrobium sp. | reverse complement strand
GCAGGTCCTCGCCCAGGATCTCCTGCATGGCGGCGTAGAACTGGTGCTCCAGCCCGCCGACCGACATCCACAAGCCGTCCGAGGTCTCGTACACGTCGTAGAACGGGGCGCCCGAGTCGAGCAGGTTCGTGCCGCGCGCGGGGCTCCAGACCCCGGCGCCGACCATCGTCAGTGGCATCGACAACAGGTGTGCGGTGCCGTCGGTGATCGCGGCGTCGACGACCTGTCCCACACCGGTCTGCCGCGCATGGTTCAGCGCCGCGAGGACGCCGACCACCAGGTACAGCGAACCACCGGCGAAGTCGCCCACCAGGTTCAGCGGGATCTGCGGGGGCCCGCCCGCGCGCCCCAACGGGTCGAGCGCACCGGCGACGGAGATGTAGTTGATGTCGTGGCCGGCGCTGTGCGCCAGTGGTCCGTGCTGCCCCCAACCCGTCATGCGCCCGTAGACGATCCGGGGGTTGCGGGCCAGCGCCTCGTCCGGGCCGATGCCGAGCCGTTCGGTCACGCCGGGCCGGAAGCCTTCGAGGAAGATGTCGGCCTTCTCGACCAGGTCGAGCACGACGTCGGCCGCGCGCGGATCCTTCAGGTTCAGCACGACGGACGGACGGCCGCGGCCGGTGATGTCGCGTTCGGGCGGGGCGACCTTCAAGATGTTGCCGCCGGGACGATCGATGCGAATCACGTCGGCGCCGAGGTCGGCCAGCAGCATCGCTGCGAAGGGGCCGGGGCCGATTCCGACCATCTCGACGACTCTGACACCTGCAAGTGGACCAGTCACCCGATGATTGTGACAGTAACACTGTCACTGTTCAACTTGTACGCTCGTCGCCATGATGCACGCCGCTATCGAGTACACCCGTCGAGGCGCTGGGGAACCCCTGGTGCTGATCCACGGCATCGGCCACCGCCGCGAGGCCTGGAACCCGATCGTCGACACCCTGGCCACGCGCTACGACGTCTTCGCCATCGATCTGTCCGGGTTCGGTCAGTCGCCCGGCTACGCACCCGGTACGCCGTACTCGATGGACATCGCGTGCGAGAACCTGGCCGCGAACTTCGCGGCCTGGGGCATCGAGCGTCCGCACGTCGTCGGGAACTCCTTGGGCGGCGCCATCGCGCTCGAGCTCGGCGCCCGCGGTCTGGCCAGGTCCGTCACCGCGCTCAGCCCGGCCGGATTCTTCCGCGGGCTCGACCGACTCGTCGCCTTCGGGGTCCTCGTCGGGCTGAAGGCCACGTCGTTCCTGCCCGAGGTCATGGTCAAGCCGCTGCTGCGGCCCAAGCGGGTGCGTCGGCTGCTGGGTCGCACGCTGTACGAGCACGGCGACCGGATCAGCTTCGACGACTTCCTCGGCGACACCCGAGCGCTGCGCAACGGCAGCGGGTTCTTCGGCGTGCTCAAGGCCGGCGTCCGCTACGCCTTCAGGTCGCCGATCTACGTCCCGACCACGGTCGCGTGGGGCACTCGCGACAAGATCTTGCTCTACGGCCAGGCCGGACTCGCTGCAGAACGCCTGCCCGAGGCGAACCATGTGGCGCTGCCCGGCTGCGGGCACGTGCCGATGGTCGACGATCCCGAGCTCGTCATCCGGGTGATCGACCGGACGGCGGCTCAGGCCGGCGGCGCTGCAGCGGCCTGAATCACCGGGCCGTACACGGCGACGACGTCGTCGATCGACGCGCTCACCAAGGGCTCGATCCGCGCGACGTAGCGCATCGTCGCCAGGCCGATCACCTGCGAGGCGATCAGCGCCGCCC
>DATMSF010000111.1:0-4351 GCA_035565535.1 Aeromicrobium sp. | reverse complement strand
CGGGGGAGGCGCTGGCGGGGTGGTGTGCCCGCGGCTGGTTCGTCTGGGGCCCGGCGAGCCGTTTGGGGGTTGCGCGAGCCGTTCTGGGACTGCGCGAGCCTGTTGTCTCACCAGGCTGCGTGCTCGGCGGCGCTTCGCCCTGCGGTCAGTTGGCCGGCGTCCGGGCCCTCCGCGCCGCAGTGGCACTCCCGCTTCGCTAGCCTGTCCGACACTTCGCGCGCGGAGCGCGCTGCGCGTCGGCCACCTAGCGTGGGTTCACGCTCGTCGCTGCGCTCCTCGGTTCACCCAAATCGTCCTTGGATGTAGGCCTCGGTGGCCGACTCGGCCGGGTTGGAGAAGATCTTCTCAGTGCGGTCGAACTCGACCAGCCGGCCCGGCTTGCCCACCCCGGCGAGGTTGAAGAACGCGGTCTCGTCCGAGACGCGGGCCGCCTGCTGCATGTTGTGGGTGACGATCACGATCGTGTAGTCGGCCTTGAGCTCGTGGATCAGGTCCTCGATGACCGACGTCGAGATCGGGTCGAGCGCCGAGCACGGCTCGTCCATCAACAGCACCTCGGGCTCGACCGAGATGGCACGCGCGATACACAAGCGCTGCTGCTGGCCGCCCGACAGGCTCGAGCCGGGGCGGTCGAGGCGGTCCTTGACCTCCTGCCACAGGCCGGCGCTGCGCAGCGACCGCTCCACGATGTCGTCGGCCTCGGGCTTCTTCATGCGCTTGCTGTTGAGCTTCTGGCCCGCCAGCGCGTTGTCGTAGATCGACATCGTGGGGAACGGGTTGGGGCGCTGGAACACCATGCCGATCATGCGCCGCACCTCGACCGGGTCCATCTCGGGGCCGTAGAGGTCCTGCCCGTCGATCAGCACCTTGCCCTCGACCCGTGCGCCTCGGATCACCTCGTGCATCCGGTTAAGCGAGCGCAGGAAGGTCGACTTGCCGCAGCCCGAAGGGCCGATGAAGGCCGTCACCGAACGCGCGGCGATCGGGATCGACACCCCCTCGACGGCCAGGAAGTCGCCGTAGTAGATGTTCAGGTCGGACACGTCGATGCTCTTGGCCATCAGCGTTCACCTTTCGGGGAGAAGAAGTACGAGACGAGCCGCGCGACCAGGTTCAGCAGCATCACGATGAGCAGCAGCACCAGGGCCGCGCCCCAGGCGCGCTCGATGCTGAACTCGGGCGGGACGCCGGGGTTGCGCTGGGACGCGTAGGCGAACACCGGCAGGGTCGCCATGCGGCCGTCGAACAGGTTGAAGTTCACCGAGTCGGTCGCGCCGGCGATGATCAGCAGCGGGGCGGTCTCGCCGATGACACGGGCGATCGCCAGCGTGATGCCGGTGACGATGCCGGCCAGCGCGGTGGGCAGCACGACCTTCGCGACGGTGCGCCACTTCGGCACCCCCAGCGCGTAGGAGGCCTCACGCAGCTCGTTGGGCACCAGCTTGAGCATCTCCTCGCTGGAGCGCACCACGACGGGGATCATCAGCACGGACAGCGCCACCGAGCCGCCCAGGCCCATCCGGACGCCTTCGCCGAAGAAGATCACGAACAGGGCGTACGCGAACAGGCCGGCCACGATCGACGGGATGCCGGTCATCACGTCGACCAGGAACCGCAGCCACTGGGCGAGCTTGTTGTCGCCGGAGTACTCCACGAGGTAGATCGCGGCGAACAGTCCGATCGGGACCGAGATGACCGCGGCCGCCCCCGTGATCAGCAGCGTGCCGACGATGGCGTGGTAGACGCCTCCGCCCTCGCCGACGACGTTGCGCATCGAGAACGTCAGGAAGTCGACGCCGAGCACGGCGGTGCCGCGGCGGAGCACTTCGTAGACGATGCTGATCAGCGGGACCAAGGCGATCGCGAACGCCGTTCCGACGGCGAGCGTGACCAGCCGGTCGGTGGCCTTGCGGCTGCCCTCGACCGCGAGCGACCACAGCGGCAGCAGGAAGCACACGGCCCACGCGGTCAGCACGCCGAGGAAGACGCTGTCCTGGACCAGGTGGACGCCGACGCCGGCCAGCGCCGCGACGGCAGCGATGAGGAGCGGCGCCTGCTGGGGCAACCGCGTGGTCGTGGTGGGCGCGTCGAGTACGTGGCTCATCAGTTCGCCCCCGAGAAGTCCTTGCGACGGTCCACGATGGCCCGGGCCGCGAAGTTGACGATGAACGTGATGACGAACAGCACCAGACCGCTGGCGATCAGCGCGTTGACGCTCTTGCCGCTGGACTCGGCGAAGCTCAGCGCGATGTTCGAGGCGATCGTGCTGGGGTTCGTGCTGCTGATCAGGTTGGCGGTGACGACGCCGGCGGTCGCCGACAGCACCATCGCGACGGCCATCGTCTCGCCGAGGGCGCGCCCCAGGCCGAGCATGGCGCCGGACACGATGCCGGAGCGGGCGTAGGGGAAGACCGCCATGCGGATCATCTCCCAGCGGGTGGCGCCCAGGGCCAGCGCGGCCTCCTCGTGCAGGCGCGGGGTCTGCAGGAAGATCTCTCGGCAGATGGCGGTCATGATCGGCAGGACCATGACCGCCAGCACGATGCCCGCGGTCAGCATGGTGCGGCCGGTCGCGGACGCGGGACCGGCGAAGAACGGGATGAACCCGAGGTACTCCTCGAGCCAGGAGTACGCCGGGGCCAGCGCCCCGGACAGCACGAAGATGCCCCACAGGCCGTAGACGACGCTGGGGACGGCGGCCAGCAGATCGATCAGGTAGCCCAGGCTCTGGGCCAGTCGACGCGGCGCGTAGTGCGTGATGAACAGGGCGACCCCGACCGAGATCGGCACGGCGATCAGCAGCGCCACGACGGCGGCGATCAGGGTGCCGAGGACGAGCGGCCCGACCCACGGCCAGAAGCTCTGGCCGGACTTGACCTCCGAGGGATCGGCCAGGATGCCCGGCAGACCCTCGATCAGCAGGAAGATCCCGACACCGGCGAGGGTGGCCAGGATCAGCAGGCCTGCCCCGGACGCGAGTCCGGAGAAGACCCGGTCGCCCGGGCGGACCGGCGGACGGTGGTCACCGTCTCGGCCGGCCCGCACGGGCTTGGGTGGTGTCGTGACGCTCACGACGGGTCAGGCGCCCTTGATGGTGTCGATCGCAGCGCGGACCTTCTCGGCGAACTCACCCGAGATCGGCGCGGAACCGGCGCTCGAGGCGGCGGCGGCCTGGCCTTCGTCGCTGGCGACGAACGTCAGCCAACCCTTGACGAGGTCCGCCGTGGCGGCGTCCTCGTAGCTCTGGCAGGCGATCTGGTACGACGCGAGGACGATCGGGTAGACACCCTCGGTGGTCGTGGCGCGGTCGAGATCGATCGCGATGTCGGTCGCACTGCGTCCACTGACCGGCTTGGCGGCGCCCAGTGAAGCGGCGGCCGCGTCCGGCGTCGGAGCGGTGAACGAGTTGCCGACCTTGACGTTGACCGTGCCGAGGTCGCCGGCCTGGCTGGCGTCGGCGTAGCCGATCGTGCCGTTGCCACCGGAGACCGCAGCGATGACGCCCGAGGTGCCCTCGGCGGCTTCGCCGCTCTGCAGCGGCCACGTCTCGACCTCACCCTGGGTCCAGCCGCCCTCGGAGGCCTGGTCCAGGTAGTCGGTGAAGTTCTTCGTGGTGCCCGAGTCGTCCGAGCGGTGCACGGCGGTGATGGTGGCGTCGGGCAGATCGGCGTCCGGGTTGTCGGCCACGATGGCCGGGTCGTTCCACTTGGTGATCTTGCCCTCGAAGATCTGGCCGATCGTGTTGGCCGACAGGTTCAGCTCGTCGACGCCGTCCAGGTTGTAGACGATCGCGATGGGGCTGACGTAGACGGGCACCTCGATGACGTCGCTGCCGCACCGGTCGATGGCCTTCTGCAGCTCCTCGCCGTCGAGGTAGGCGTCGGAACCGGCGAACGCGACGCCGCCGGCGATGAACTGCTCGCGGCCCGCGCCGGAGCCGGCCGGGTCGTAGTTGACGGTGACGTCGGGGTTGGCGGTCTGGAAGCCGGCCTTCCACGCGGCGACTGCTGCCTCCTGCGAGCTGGCGCCGGCGCCGTTGACGGTGCCGCTCAGGCTCGAGTCGGCCGACGTGTTGGTGGTGTCGTCGCCGTCCTCGTTGGCAGCGCCACAGGCGGCCAGGGACAGGGCGAGGACCGGGGCCGCAATGGCCAAGGCAGTCGTGCGCTTCACGGGGGTACCCCTTCGGGACGGAATCGTGTTGATGTTCTTCATGTCGATTCCGAGACAAGCAGGGCCAGTTGACCGATTCAGGTGCTCGCGGTGAACGGAAGGTGAACGATCCGGCAACAGTCGTCACTCGTGCAGGTGAGAGGCACGTCTGCAGGTGAGTCGGAGTCCGGCAGGTCAGAAG
>DATMSF010000110.1:0-11217 GCA_035565535.1 Aeromicrobium sp. | reverse complement strand
GGCGCGCACAAGCTGCTTGGTGCATTGGAGGCGTTCGAGCCGCTCGGACTCTCCGTGGTCGGTCGCCGGTGCCTGGACGCGGGAGCCTCGACGGGCGGATTCACCGACGTGCTGCTGCAGCGCGGCGTCGACCACGTGATCGCCGTCGACGTCGGATACGGCCAGCTGGTCTGGTCCTTGCAGAACGATCCACGAGTCACGGTCATGGACCGCACGAATGTGCGGCACCTGAGCGTCGAGGACATCGGCGGTCCGGTCTCCTTGGTCGTCAGCGACTTGTCGTTCATCTCCCTTACCGTGGTGATGCCCGCACTGACAGCAGTGACCGAGCACGAAGGGGACATCGTGTTGATGATCAAGCCGCAGTTCGAGGTCGGACGTGAGCAGCTGGGCAAGAAGGGTGTCGTGCGTGACCCCGACCTGCACGCCGAGGCCGTGCTCGCGGTGTGTCGGTCCGCTCTGCGTCACGGGTGGGGGACCCGTGCGCTGGCACCCAGTCCGTTGCCCGGCCCGGCCGGCAACGTCGAGTACTTCTGCTGGCTGCGCACCGATGCTCCAGCACCTGAGGAACAGGCCGCACACGACGTCGTGGCAGCAGGTCCGCTGATGAGGGGACAGACCGCATGAGGACCGTGGTCCTGTTGGCGCACACGGGCCGGGAGGACGCCGTCGAGGTCGCCGTCGGCTTCAGTCGTGACCTGCGCCGTGAAGGCGTGGACGTGGCGATTCCGGCCGCCGACGAGGCCGTGTTCGCCGCCGCCGGCCTGACCGATTGCGTGACCTTCGACGGCGAGCCGTGCGAGGCCGAGCTGGCCGTCGTCTTCGGCGGCGACGGCACGATCCTGCGCGCGGCCGAGACCTGCCGAGGGACCGGAATCCCGGTGCTGGGGGTCAATCTGGGTCACGTCGGCTTCCTCGCCGAGGCCGACGCAGAGGACCTGGCGGACGTCGTGCGCGGAGTCGTCGACCGGACCTACACGGTCGAGGAGCGCCTGACGGTCGACGTGCAGGTCACGGTCGGCGGCGAGGTCGTCGCCACCAACTGGGCGCTCAACGAGGCCAGCGTGGAGAAGGCGGCGCGCGAGCGCATGCTCGAGCTCGTGGTCGAGATCGATGACCGGCCGGTGTCCCGGTGGGGTTGCGACGGTGTCGTGTGTGCGACCCCCACGGGGTCGACGGCCTACAACTTCAGCGCCGGTGGGCCCATCGTGTGGCCCGAGGTGTCCGCGCTCCTGATGGTCCCGATCAGCGCGCACGCGCTGTTCGCCAGCCCGCTCGTGGTCTCCCCGAGCTCCAAGCTTGCGATCGAGGTCGTCGGCGAGACCACGACGGGGGTGCTGTGGTGCGACGGCAGGCGAGCCGCCGATCTGCCGTTCGGCGCCCGCGTCGAGGTCGTGCGCGGGCACGAACCCGTGCGGCTGGCCAGCTTGGTCCCGGCCCCGTTCGCCGATCGGTTGGTCCGCAAGTTCGAGCTGCCCGTGGACGGCTGGCGTGGCGCTTCGGCCCGCCGCCGCGAGCTGGAGCGTCGAGGGCGGGACGACAGTCGAGGGCGGGACGACAGCTGATGTGGCACCACCTGCGGCTGAGTGCGTTGGGCGTCATCGAGTCCGCCGAGCTGGAGCTCGGTGACGGTTTCACCGTCATCACGGGCGAGACCGGGGCCGGCAAGACCATGGTCGTCACGGCGTTGGGTCTGCTCCGCGGTGAACGCGCCGATCTGGGGTTGGTGCGGCGCGGGGCGGACCAGGCACGGATCGAGGCGACCGTCGGACTGCCCGAGAGCTCGGGGGTGGCGCAGCGCATCGAAGAGGCCGGCGGTCAGGTCGACGACAACACCTTGGTGCTCGGCCGGGTCCTGTCGGCCCAAGGCCGCTCTCGTGCGGTGGCCGGCGGAACCACGGTTCCCGCGGGATTGCTGGCCGAGGTCACCGACGAGCTGGTCGCGGTGCACGGTCAATCCGATCAGCATCGACTGCTGCGTCCGGCCGAGCAGCGTGCGGCCCTCGACCGCTTCGCCGGTGACGAGCTGGCCGACGTCATGGCCGAGTACGCCCCGGTTCATGCACGCTGGCGCGAGGTCCAGCGCCGGCTCGACGAGCTTTCCACCCAGTCGCAGGAGCGTGCTCGTGAGCTCGACCTGCTGAGGTTCGGTCTCGGCGAGGTCGCGTCCGTCGAGCCGGTGGCCGGCGAGGACGAGGCCTTGCGCGCGGAGGAACAGCGGCTCGCCCACGCCGAATCGCTGGCGTTGGCCTCCGAGCGAGCCAGACTCCTGCTCGCAGCCGACACCGAGGACGCCGCGTCCGCCGCCCGCGGACGGGTCGCCGATGCGGTGGCGACCCTGCACGAGGTCGCCGGACACGACCCCGAGCTGGACACGCTGGCTTCACGAGCCGATGAGCTGGTGATCCTGCTCGACGACGTCGCGGCCGAGCTCGTCGCCTATCGTGACCGGATCGAGGTCGACCCGGCCCGGCTCGCGGAGGTCCAGGAGCGCCGCGCACGGCTGACCGCCCTGCAACGCAAGTACGGTCCCGGACTCGACGACGTGCTGGCGTGGGCCGAGAAGAGCGCGGCGCGGATGGCCGAGCTGGACCACGACGACGAGCGTCTCGACGAGCTGGCCGCCGAGCGCGACCGGTTGGCTCCGCAGGTGTTCGCGCTCGCCGACCGGCTCACCGCGATTCGGACCGCTGCCGCCGAGCGATTGTCCGCTGCGGTCGACCACGAGCTGGCTCAGCTGTCGATGCCGCACGCTCACCTGGAACCTCGCGTCACTCGCGTCACTCGCGCCGACGGCGCGACCCCGGGTCCACACGGACTCGACGAGGTCGAGCTGTTGTTCTCGGCGAACCGGGGGACGGACCCGCGCCCGCTGGTCAAGGGCGCCAGCGGTGGCGAGCTGTCGCGGTTGATGCTGGCGCTCGAGGTGGTGCTGGCCGACCGCACGACGATCCCGACCTTGGTGTTCGACGAGGTCGACGCCGGTATCGGTGGCAAGGCGGCCGTCGAGGTCGGTCGTCGGCTACGGCGGCTGGCCGAGCACGCACAAGTCATCGCAGTCACGCACCTGCCGCAGGTGGCTGCCTTCGCCCACCACCACTTCGTCGTCGACAAGGCCGACGGCGCCGTGACGCGCAGCTCTGTGGTCGAGCTGGGTCCTGATGACCGCGTCGACGAGCTGGCGCGGATGCTGGCCGGCCAGGACGACTCGGCCAGCGCCCAGGCGCATGCGCGCGAGCTGCTGGACCTGGCCGAGGGGTGAGCGCGCGGCGTCACCCGGTGTGACACCAGTGACACGTGAGGTTTCTGCGACACGCCGCACGATCACGCCGGAATCATCGGTCGCACCAGGGACGATGGACGGCGATGTCCAAACTCAGAAAGTCCGGCCTCCGGCTCCGCGGACGGGTCGACGAACCCGTCGAAGGCGTCGTCGGGCCCGTTCGCTTCGCGCGCCGCGACGCCGATCTGGCGGCCCTTCGCGACGGCGACATCGCGTTGGTCGACCTGGTCGACCTCGACGAGCGCCGCGCCGGCGAGCTGATCGAGGCGCGCGTCGCCGCTGTGCTCAACACCGCACCGTCGTCGACGGGGCGCGTGCCGAACCAGGGACCGAAGCTGCTGGCCGATGCCGGCGTCACCTTGGTCGACGTCGGGAACGAGGGCATCTGGTCGCGCCTGCGCAACGGCGAGGTGGTCCAGGTCCTCGACGGCCGGGTTCTCCTCGACGGCACCCTCATCGCGACCGGAGTCGTCCAGGACGCCTCGCGGGTCGCGTCGACGCTGAAGAACGCCCAGGACGGCTTGTCGACCCGCCTGGACGCACTGACGGTCAACGCCGCCGACCACATCAGTCGTGAACAGGGAATGCTCCTCGGAGGGGTGGGCGTTCCGCGGCTGCGGACGCGGGTGCGGCAGCGTCCGGTGATCGTGGTCTCGAAGGACTACGACGCCGAGGCCGATCTCGCCGCGTTGAAGCGATTCATCGCGCAGAACGACCCGGTGCTGATCGGCGCGGGCGCCGGCGCCGACCTGCTGATCGCAGCAGGACATCGCGTCCACGTCCTGGTCGGCGACGCCGACCGTCTGTCCGAACGCGCGATCCGTGAAGCGGGCGAAGTCGTGGTCACCACGACCACCGGTCGGGTCAGTCGACCCGAGCGCCTCGAGAAGCACGGCAAGGACGTCGTCACGTTCACCTCCACGGGCGCCGACGACGATGCCGCGATCCTGCTGGCCGACACCAACGAGGCGTCCGTCATCATCCACGCCGGGGCCCCGCCGTCGCTCAACGCCTTGCTGGAGCGAGCGCCCAGCGACAGCGCTCGCCAGGTCGTCACCCGGTTGCGCGCCGGTTCGCGGTTGGTCGACGCCAAGGCCGCTGTTTCGCTGTCCCCACGTCCCATGTCCTTGTGGCCGGTGCTGCTGATGCTGCTGGTCGGACTCGTGACCGTGGCCGTCGCCATCACCGTCACACCGCTCGGCCAGGACTGGTTCGAGCAGGTGCGTCAGGGTTGGGACGATCTCGGTTCCTCGATCGGAGGCCTTTTCTCGTGATCAACTTCCGCTATCACGTCGTCTCGCTCACGGCCGTGCTGCTGGCGCTGGCCGCCGGTGTCGTGCTGGGCGCCGGCTTCCTCGACCGATCCGACGACGACACGGCGACCGTCGCGACCACCGATTCGGCGATCGCGTCGTTCGAGGCCGGGTACGCGAGCCGGACGGCACCGCTGCTGACCAACGACGTGCTGGACTCGACGTCGGTGCTGATCGTCACGACGACCGGAGCGCGGGCCGAGGACGTCAAGGGAGTGACCAGCGCCATCGAGCGTGCCGGGGGCAGCGTCGTCGGAAGCGTCGAGCTGACCGCGAAGCTGCTCGATCCGGGCGGGCGTCAGTTCGCCGACGGCGTCGCCGAGAAGGCCGGCGCCGAGGTAGCCGAGATCACCGATGCGGCACCGGGTTATCCCCGCATCGGTGCGGCACTGGCTCGCGCCTACCTGGCGACCAAGGCTGCCGACGCCGACGAGACGTCGGCCCAGCTGGCGGCTGCGTTCACCGAGGGCGAGCTCGTCGTCGGCGAGCAACCGGACCGACGGGCGAGTCTGGCCGTCGTCGTCACGGCACCCCGATCGTCGGCCACCGAGCAGCAGGGCGCCAGCCTGGCCGCACTCGTGACGGCGCTCGACCAGGCATCCGCCGGAGTCGTCGTGGCCGGCCCGACCTCGTCGTCGCAGCAGGGCGGCCTGGTCGAGGCGGTGCGTGCCGACGACGCTGCGTCGCAGGTCTCGACGGTCGACGTCGCCGACCTGGTCCTGGGGCGGATCGCGGTCGCGCTCGCCCTGGCCGAGGAGCTCGACGGCCGTTCGGGCGCATGGGGCACCGCGCGCAGCGCGGACGGAGCGCTTCCGGCCGCCTCGTGAGGACCCGCGCTCGCCGGGACACCTCGGCGAACGCGGTCGAGCCGTGGGGCGTGTCCGCGTCGCGACGGGTGGGATCGATCGTCTAGACTGGAGTTCCGTGGAGCAGGTCCCGTTCGGGGTCTGACACCTTCTACCACGGGAGTCACCTTGGCTGGGAACGCCGTCACCAAGCACGTGTTCGTCACCGGCGGGGTCGCTTCCTCGCTCGGCAAGGGGCTGACCGCCTCGAGCCTGGGACGGCTGCTCAAGTCGCGCGGTCTGCGCGTCACGATGCAAAAGCTCGACCCGTACCTCAACGTCGATCCGGGAACCATGAATCCGTTCCAGCACGGCGAGGTGTTCGTCACCGACGACGGCGCCGAGACCGACCTCGACATCGGTCACTACGAGCGGTTCCTCGACGAGGACCTCGTCGGCCGGGCCAACGTGACGACCGGGCAGGTGTACTCAGAGGTCATCGCACGTGAGCGGCGCGGCGACTACCTGGGCGAGACGGTGCAGGTCATCCCGCACATCACGAACGAGATCAAGGACCGCATGCTGGCCATGGGGGGCCCCGACATCGACGTCGTGATCCACGAGATCGGCGGCACAGTCGGTGACATCGAGAGCCAGCCGTTCCTGGAGTCGGCCCGGCAGGTGCGCCAGGAGGTCGGGCGGGGCAACTGCTTCTTCCTGCACGTGTCGTTGATCCCGTACATCGGGCCGTCGAAGGAGCTCAAGACCAAGCCCACCCAGCACTCGGTCGCAGCCCTGCGGTCGATCGGCATCCAGCCCGACGCCATCGTGTGTCGCTCGGACCGTCCGTTGACCGAGAGCGTCAAG
Source organism: Aeromicrobium sp. (assembly GCA_035565535.1). Lineage (GTDB taxonomy): Bacteria > Actinomycetota > Actinomycetes > Propionibacteriales > Nocardioidaceae > Aeromicrobium. The sequence continues at coordinate 4,969 of DATMSF010000110.1, read as the reverse complement.
GACAAGATCGCACTGATGTGCGACGTCGACTCCGAAGCCGTCGTGACGTGTGCCGACGCTCCGTCGATCTACGACATCCCCAAGGTCCTGCACGCCGAGGGCCTCGACGCCTACGTCGTGCGTCGCCTCGACCTGCCGTTCCGTGACGTCAACTGGACGGAGTGGGACGCGCTGCTCGAACGCGTCCACCAGCCGGCCGAGACCATCACGATCGCCCTCGTGGGCAAGTACATCGACCTGCCCGATGCCTATCTGTCGGTCGCCGAGGCGCTGCGCGCCGGTGGGTTCGCCAACGACGCCAAGGTCGAGCTCCGGTGGGTCGCCTCCGATGAGTGCGCCACCGAAGCGGGGGCTGCACGTCAGCTGGCCGACGTCGACGGCGTCTGCGTCCCCGGTGGTTTCGGCATCCGTGGCATCGAAGGCAAGCTCGGCGCCCTGCGGTACGCCCGCGAGCACCGCATCCCGACGTTGGGCCTGTGCCTGGGCCTGCAGTGCATGGTCATCGAGTTCGCGCGCAATGTCGCAGGTGTGGCCGATGCCAGCTCATCGGAGTTCGACCCGAACAGCGAGCACCCGGTCATCGCCACGATGGCCGAACAGCTCGAGATCGTCGACGGCGCCGGCGATCTCGGCGGCACGATGCGCCTGGGCCTGTACCCGGCTGCTCTGGCCGCAGGATCCATCGCGGCGGAGGTCTACGGCACCGACAAGGTCGAGGAACGCCACCGGCACCGCTACGAGGTCAACAACGCCTACCGCTGTCAGCTGGAGGCTGCAGGTCTGGTCTTCAGCGGGACGTCACCGGATGCATCGCTCGTCGAGTTCGTCGAGCTGCCCCGCGACGTCCACCCGTACTACATCGCGACACAGGCGCATCCCGAGCTGCGGTCGCGTCCGACGCGTCCGCACCCGTTGTTCGCGGGCCTGGCTGCTGCTGCCCTCGTCCGGCAGAAGGAGACGCGGCTGCCGGTCGACGATCCGGTATGACCGAGCACCCAGATCTCACCGGAACCCTCGCCGACGGTCGGCCGCTGACGGACACCGCGGCAACCTGGCCCGTCGCGACCAGCACGGTCGTGCACGACTCGCCGTACGCGCAGGTGCGCACCGACGTCATCGTCGACCCGACGGGAGGCGAGCACGCGCGTCTGGTCGTCCGGCCGAACGGAGCGGTGGGGGTGCTCGCGTTGGACGTCGACGATCGGGTGCTGTTGGTCCAGCAGTACCGACATCCGGTCGGACAGCGCATGCTCGAGCTGCCCGCCGGGACGCTCGACGTCGTGGGGGAGTCGAACCTCGACGCCGCACGGCGCGAGCTGGCCGAGGAAGCCGACGTGGTCGCCGAGAGCTGGTCGTCGTTGTTGCACGCGCACGCCTCGCCCGGCTACTCCGGTGAGGCCTGGGAGGTCTTCCTGGCCGAGGGCTTGTCGCCGCTGCCCGTGGAGCAGCGAACCGTCCGCAGGGCCGAGGAAGCGGACATGGACCACTGGTGGTTGCCGTTCGACGAGGCACTCGACGCCGTCGCGGCCGGTCGGATCACCGACGCCATGACGGTCGCCGGCCTGTTGGCGCTGCACGCACGTCGGACCCGCTGACGTGTCACCGGTCGAGCGGTCGGTCCAGGAGTACCTGAGTCACCTGTCGGTCGAACGGGGCCTGGCCGACAACACGATGCGTTCGTACCGTGGCGACCTGCGCCGATACATCGAGTTCCTGCTGTCGCGCGGCGTGGACGACGCGGTCGGCATCGACGAGAACCTGGTGGCAGCGTTCCTGGGGGTGTTGCGCACCGGGGATCGCGACCATCCGCCCCTCGGCACCGCGAGCGCGGCCCGCACGATCGTCGCGGTCCGCGGATTCCACCGGTTCCTGGTCCGCGAACAGGTGGTCGGGCAGGACGTGACGGCAGCGATCAAGCCACCCCGGCCACCCAGCCGGCTGCCCAAGGCTCTCGACCTGAGCCAGGTCGAGGCGATCCTGCATACTGCCGGAGCAGCCGGGACGGTGTTGTCGTCGCGCGATCGCGCGCTCGTGGAGGTGTTGTACGGCACCGGCGCCCGCATCTCGGAGGCCGTCGGCCTGGACCTGGACGATCTGGACCTCGACGACGGAGTCGTGCTGCTGCGCGGCAAGGGCGGCAAGCAGCGACTCGTCCCCTTGGGCTCCTTCGCGATCTCGGCGGTCAAGGACTACCTGACGGCATCGCGTCCGGCGCTGGTCAGCAAGGCCGAGCCCGCTGTCTTCCTGAACGCACGAGGAGGGCGCCTGTCACGACAGAGCGCCTGGACCGTGTTGAAGAAGGCGGCCGAAGCTGCCGGCATCACGGCCGAGGTGTCCCCACACACCTTGCGACACTCGTTCGCGACCCACTTGCTGGACGGCGGAGCGGACGTGCGTGTCGTGCAAGAGCTGCTGGGACACGCGTCGGTGACGACGACGCAGATCTACACCCTGGTCACGGTCGACAAGCTGCGGGAGATCTATGCGACGGCGCATCCGCGCGCCACGCACTGATCCGTGCAGGCACGAGTACAGTGACGAATGTCGACAAATCAAGAGGAGTGCCATGGTCACCGACAACACGGTAGGACCGACGGGCCGCCCGCTTCCGGACTTCCCGGAGCCCGGCCCGCGGCGTCCCGGTCACCCCGCGGTCATCATCGCGATGTGCAACCAGAAGGGTGGTGTCGGCAAGACCACGACGACGATCTCGCTGGGTGCGGCGCTGGCCGAGCTGGGCAGACGTGTGCTCCTCGTCGACTTCGACCCCCAGGGTTCCCTGACCGTCGGTCTGGGCATCGGCGCGCACGACCTCGACCAGAGCATCTACGACGCGCTGATGGATCGACAGGTCAGCGTCAAGGACCTGATCATCTCGACCGCAGTGCCGCGCCTGGACCTGGTGCCGGCCAACATCGATCTGTCGGCTGCTGAGATGCAGCTGGTCACCGAAGTGGGACGCGAGCAGACGCTGGCGCGAGTGCTCAAGCAGGTCCAGCACGACTACGACGTGATCCTCGTCGACTGCCAGCCGTCGCTCGGCCTGCTGACGGTCAACGCGCTGACGGCCGCGAACGGCGTCATCATCCCGCTGGAGTGCGAGTACTTCGCGCTGCGGGGGGTCGCGCTGCTGAAGGAGACCATCGAGCGGGTCCAGGAGCGCACCAACGACGGTCTGCAGATCATCGGCTTGCTCGGCACCATGTTCGACAGCAGGACGTTGCACGACAAGGAAGTGCTGGCAACGCTCGTGCAAGGCTGGGGCGACCTGGTGTTCCACACCGTCATCCGACGGACGGTCAAGTTCTCCGACGCGACGGTCGCCGGGGAACCGATCACCGAGTACGCCTCCGGCTCACCGGGTGCGGAGTCGTACCGCCAGCTGGCCAAGGAGGTGCTGCAGCGATGCCCCGACGCGTGACGATGCCGGGCGCCGACGAGCTGTTTCGCCCCACCACCAAGAAGAAGCCCGGCGCCGGCGACGCGCCCGAGGCCGACAGCACCCCGGTCGAGAGCGGCCGGGTCAAGCACGACGAGAAGATGACGGTCTACCTGACCGCCGAGGAGCTCCTCGCGATCGAGCAGGCACGCCTGCAGCTGCGCGTGGCCCTCGGGCGCACCGTTGATCGTGGCCGGTTCGTGCGCGCGGCGATCGCCGAGGCGCTGGTCGACCTGGAGGCGCGCGGCACGGACAGCGCCGTCGCCCAGCGATTGAGCGGAACGTGACGGTCGCCGACGTCGAGCAGCCTGCCCCGCCGGGGTTCTCGGTCAACCTGACGAACTTCGAGGGTCCGTTCGACCTGCTGCTGCAGCTGATCTCCAAGCACGAGCTCGACATCACCGAGGTCGCGCTCTCGGCGGTCACCACAGAGTTCATCGCGTACGTCAAGACGCTGGACGACGATCTGGAGCAGACCACCAGCTTCTTGCTGGTGGCCTCGACACTGCTGGACCTGAAGGCTGCCCGCTTGCTTCCGCAGGCCGATGTGGAGGACGAGGACGACCTGGCCCTGCTCGAGGCCAGGGATCTGCTGTTCGCGCGGTTGCTGCAGTACAAGGCGTTCAAGCAGGTCGCTGCGGCCTTCGCCGAACGTCTCGAGGTCGAGCGCCGACGCTTCCCACGGGTGGCTCAGCTCGAACCGCGGTTCGCCGAGCTGCTGCCCGAGGTAGTCATCTCGGCCGGGCCCGACGAGCTGGCGCAGCTCGCGGCCGCAGTCTTCCAGGCCAAGCCCGTGCCCGTGGTCTCGTTGGCGCACCTGCACGCCCCCCAGGTCAGCGTGCGCGAACAGGTTCACCTGATGGTCGACCAGCTGCGCCGGACCCCGGAGATGACGTTTCGCGCGTTGACGGCGGACGCACCGGACCTGATGACGAAAGTTGCTCGCTTCCTGGGGCTGCTCGAGCTGTTCCGCGAGGGCGCCATCGGCCTGGAGCAGGCGACGCCACTGGGCGAGCTGCTGGTCCGGTGGACCGGAACGGACGAGGGTGACATCGACGTCGGCGACGAGTTCGACGAACCCGCGACCGAGGAATCCGGTCTCGAGCCCGACCCGGGTCCCGAGGTCGAACCGGTCGCACTGGTGACCGCCGACGACCAGTCCCACACCGACGGAGACACTCATGACTGACGCACCCACCGACGCCGTCACCACGACGCGCGAGGACGAGCTGGAGCTGCAGGTGCTCGACCTGCGGCCGGCGCTCGAGGCCGTGCTGATGGTTGCCGACCAGCCGCTGGACCACCTCACGCTCGCCCAGGCCGTCGGTCATCCGCCGACCGACGTCGAGGCGGCGTTGGCCGAGCTGGCGGACGAGTACACCGAGCAGGGCAGGGGTTTCGAGCTGCGCCACGTCGGCGGCGGGTGGCGGTTCTACTCCCGTGCGGAGCTCGCGCCGGCGGTCGAGCGGTTCGTGCTGGAGGGCCAGCACGCCCGGCTGACCCAGGCCGCGCTGGAGACCATGGCGGTCG
>DATMSF010000109.1:0-2613 GCA_035565535.1 Aeromicrobium sp. | reverse complement strand
GCCTGTGGCGGGCGGTTGCGCAAGCTGTTCAACGCCGTCGGCGTCGTGTTCAAGGGATCGGGCTTCTATCGCACCGACAGTCGCGCATCGTCCTCAGCTTCTGCGTCCTCTGACTCCTCGTCCTCCGGTGCGTCGAACGGTTCCTCGTCGACCGGCTCCTCGTCGACCGGCTCCTCGTCGACCGGTTCCTCCTCCGCTCCGGCCGCGTCCTCGGCCGGCTCGTCCAGCAGCGACTGACTGCTGTGGATATCACCCGTCACGGTGCCGCGATGCGACCTACCGTGCACGGATGGACCATCGGATCCGCGACTTCGTCTTCGACCATCGCCGACCACTCGCCGCGGGGTGCGCTGCACTGGCGGTGCTGACCGCGCTGCAGTCCTTGCGCCCCGAGCACGACGTGGCGCCGCTGACCGTCGCGGCCCGCGACCTGGAGTCCGGGCACGTCCTGACCCCGGATGACCTGACCTCGGCCGACGTGCCGCCCGGCGCCCACCCCGATCACGTGCTGTCGGCTGACGACGCGGTCGGGCGACGCGTGGCCGGACCCATGCGCGAGGGCGAGGCGCTGACCGATCGTCGTGTGCTGGCGCCGCGCAGCCTCGGCGGTGACGTGCTGTCGATGCTCCGGGTCGAGGACCCGGCCGGCCTGATCGGTCTGCAGGTCGGCGACGTGGTCGACGTCGTCTCGACCTCCGGCGAACGGCCCGAGGTCGCAGTCCGAGGGGCAACCGTCGCCACGCTTCCGGGCAACGAGGACGGCGCGGCAGCAGTCGTCGGACTGACGACCAGCGAGACCGATGCGCTGGCCCTGGCCGCTGTCGCGGTCGACGGCGGAGTCCGCATCGTGGTCACCGGGTCGTGAGGTCAGTACAGTCAGGACCGCCATCTGCACCGACCCACAGGGGGATCACCATGCTCAAAGGTTTCAAGGAGTTCCTGCTCCGCGGCAACATCGTCGACCTGGCCGTCGCGGTCGTCATCGGCACGGCGTTCACCGCGCTGGTCACCAAGTTCACCGAATCGGTCATCAATCCGCTGATCGCCTCGACCGGCGGTGGCGACGTGGGCTCCGGGCTCGGCTTCGCCGTCAAGGACGGCGATCCGGCCACCTTCATCAACATCGGCGAGGTCATCAACGCCATCATCACGTTCGTGATCATCGCCGCGGTGGTCTACTTCCTGGTGGTCGTCCCGATGAAGAAGATCCAGGAGCGTCGCGCTGCCGGCGTCGAGGCCCCCGAGGAAGTGCCCGAGGACATCGCCCTGCTCCGCGAGATCAGGGACTCGCTGGCCAAGTGAGTCAGCTGCCGTGATGGGGCGGCACGTCGCGCAGGATCTCCGCATCCCGCGACGTGTCGCCCTTCTCGCTCCAGCCCTCGGCGGTCTCGTCGCGAGTGATGCGCGGTTCCAGGTCGCCCAACAGCTCGGCGGCACGTCGACGCCGTTCGCACTCTGCTCGGGTGTGCTCAGTCATCGCCGTCCACGATATCGTGAGCCCGCGGCCCCCGTAGCTCAGTCGGATAGAGCGACCGCCTCCTAAGCGGTAGGCCACTGGTTCGATTCCAGTCGGGGGCACTCAGCGCGTGAGGAGCGCCGCGATGTCGAGCCGGCCCGCACCCGTGCGATCGTCGCGCCCCGCAGGAGCGATGTCGGTGGCCGACGCGACGATGTCGTCCATCACCGACTGCGCGTCGTAGACGTCCAGCTGCGAGATCCGCAGTGCAGCGGCCGCCGCGACGAACGGCACAGCTTCCGACGTGCCGGTCAGCAGGCACCAGCCGTCGTTGCCGCGGCACTCGTCGGCCCGGGCCTGTGCAGACGTGATCGAGATGATCCCCACACCGGGGGCCACCAGGTCGACCCACGGTCCGCACGAGGAGAAGCCCGCCACCTGGCCGCTCTCACCGGCGGCTCCGACCCCGAGCACTCCCGGATAGGCCGCGGGGTACACCGTGTCGTTGGTGCCGTGCTCCGGACAGCGCCGGTTGCCCGCAGCCGCGACCATGACGACGTTGTGCTCGCGTGCGTATGCCACCGCTTCGCGCACGCGCTCGTCGTCGTGCGCGAGTGTCACCGAGAGGTTCAGCACCTGGGCTCCGTGGTCGACCGCCCACCGGATGCCCTCGGCCGTGCGCCGGTAGTCACCGTTTCCCTCGTCGTCGAGGACCCGCACCGGCAGGATCCGTGCGCCTGGCGCGATCCCGGCCATGCCGATCCCGTTGTCGCTCTCGGCCGCGATGATCCCCGCGACGTGGGTGCCGTGGCCGTAACCGTCGTCGGCGACGTCGTCCCCGTCGACCAGATCGATTCCGGGCTCGACTCGTCCGGCCAGGTCGGGCTGATCGGCGTCGACGCCCGAGTCGATCACCGCAACCGTCACCCCGTCACCGGGTCGGTCCACCGTCGCCACGGCGTCCAGGCCCCACTGCCGGTCACGCAACGGGTCGCCCGATGCGACCGCCGTGGTGGCGCACGCCGAGACCAGGACCAGCACGACGCACGCACGCCTCACGGGCGGGGACCGTGGGTCGCGAGGAACAGGACCGGTCCGTCGACGTGGTTCTCCCGGCGGCACAACGCCCCCAACGTCTTGGCCGTGTACACCGGCTC
>DATMSF010000108.1:0-3564 GCA_035565535.1 Aeromicrobium sp. | reverse complement strand
GGCCCGATCCCCTGCTCACTGCACCAGATCGACAACCCCGCTGCTTTCGTCACGCCCGGCGCCGTCAGTTCGGCCAGGCCGATCGCGCCGGAGAAGCCCAGATTCGCGCGATCGCCGACGACCCCGGCCACAGCGCGCAGGAAGTCCTCCGAGCTCATCTCGTCGCTGCGGGCGAGCAGCTTACCGACCGTCGTCGCGGCCAGCTCCTCGAGCGGGCCGCGGGTGGTGCCGGCCGTCTCCTCGCGATAGACGTAGTCGTCCTCACTGCCCATGCCGTCGGCGCGCTCGACCGCGAATCGGATACCCGGGATCTCCTGACGTAGATCGCCGGCCAGCGTCAACAGGTCAGCCGTGCTGAACCCGCGCGACTCGATCACCTGTTGCTCGGCGACGTCGTAGACGAAGGCGCCGTTGCCGCAGATCGCGATCCCGTGGTCGCCTACGTGGTCGACCAGGTCGTCCAGCCAGCGCGGCGGACGAGCGGTGACGAACACTGTCGAGATGCCGGCCGCCCAGGCCCCTTCCAGAGCGGTTCGCGTGCGGTCGGAGACCGTGCCGTCGGACCGCAGGAGCGTGCCGTCCAAGTCCGTCGCCACCACTCTGACCCCTGTCACACCACCACCGTAGGCGACTACCGTTGGCGCGATGACCAGGATCGACTTCAAGAAGACCTTGCCCACGTATCGGGCGACGGCCGGCCGGTTCGACATCGTCGAGGTCCCGCCGATGCAGTACCTGATGGTCGATGGGCACGGCGATCCCAACACGGCCCCCGCCTACGCCGCTGCGGTCGAGATGCTGTATCCGCTCGCCTACACCGTGAAGTTCGCCAGCAAGCGCGAGCTCGAGCGCGACTACATCGTTCCCCCGCTGGAGGCCCTGTGGTGGGCCGACGACATGTCGTCCTTCACCGCCGCACGGGACAAGTCGGCGTGGCACTGGACCGTCATGCTGATGACGCCGGACTGGATCACGCCGGACCTGGTCGATCGGGCCATCCAGACGGTCGCGGCCAAGCACCCCGACAAGGCGTTCACCGACGCCCGCCTCGCCACGCTCGACGAAGGCACCTGCGTCCAGACGCTCCACATCGGTGCCTACGACGACGAAGCAGCCACCCTGGCCGCCATGCACGACCGGTTCATCCCCGAGAACGGACTGCGCATGACCGGCCACCACCACGAAATCTACCTGTCCGACCCACGTCGCGTCGCCTCCGAGAAGCTGCGCACGATCTTGCGTCAACCGGTCGAGCCACGATGAGGTGACCGGCCGCGTCACGGCCATGCGTCCGCTCCAGACCGCATCCCGGAACGGATGGAGTCGCAAATCCTCCCCCAGGACCCGTCGGAGACCGACAGTCGCAGCGTCGCTACGCCTGTGCCGCCAGCTGACCGCAGGCGGCGTCGATGTCGTTGCCGCGGGTGTCGCGCATGGTGGTGGAGATGCCGCGAGCGTTGAGGCGGCGCATGAACTCGTCCATGTCCTCCTCGCGTGAGCGGGTGAACTGCGACCCGGGGACCTCGTTGAGCGGGATCAGGTTGACATGCACCCAGCCCCAGTCACCACGTTCGAGCAGGCGTTCGGCGAGCAGGTCAGCACGCCAGGCCTGGTCGTTGATGTCGCGCATCATGGCGTACTCGATCGAGACGCGACGCTTGGTGCGGCGTGCGTACTCCCAGGCCGCGTCGAGGGTCTCGTCGACGCTGAAGCGGGTGTTGATCGGCACCAGGTCGTTGCGCAGGTCGTCGTCCGGAGCGTGCAGCGACAGCGCCAGCGTGACCGGGATGCCCTCGTCGGTCAGCTGCTTGATGCGCGGCACCAACCCGACGGTCGAGACGGTGATGTTGCGAGCTGACAGTGCCAGACCGTCTGGGTTGGGCGCGACCATCCGTCGCACCGCGCCGATCACGGCCTTGTAGTTGGCCAACGGCTCCCCCATGCCCATGAACACGACGTTCGACAGTCGTCCGGGGCCGCCGGGTACCTCGCCGCGGGCCATCTGTGCCGCACCGTCGACGACCTGGTCGACGATCTCGGCGGCACTCATGTTGCGTTGCAGTCCACCCTGGCCCGTTGCGCAGAACGGGCACGCCATGCCACAGCCGGCCTGGCTGGAGACGCAGATCGTGGCCCGATCGGGATAGCGCATCAGGACGGACTCGACCAGCGCGCCGTCGAACAACCGCCACAACGTCTTGCGGGTGGTGCCCTGGTCGGCCTCCAGGCGCCGCACCTGGGTGAGCAGGTTGGGCAACAGCGCCTCGACGATCGTGTCGCGGCTGGCGGCCGGCAGGTCGGTCATCCGGGCCGGGTCTCGTTCCAGCCGGGTGAAGTAGTGGTGAGCGACCTGCTTGCCGCGGAAGGCCTTCTCACCGACCCCCTCGACCACCGCGTTGCGTTCCTCGGCGTCGAGGTCGGCCAGGTGTCTCGGCGGCTTGGCGCGCCCAGGTGGCGGCGCCATCACCAGCGGTAGCGTGCGCGAAGACTCGGTCATCACCCCATTGTCACAGGCTTCTGGCCCACCACCGAATCGTCGCTCGGGTGGGTGTAGAACACCATGAGGTCATGGTAATCACGCACTCCTCATGGCGTGCATGCCATGAGGAGTGCGGCAACACCATGACCTCATGGTGTTCATGAGCCCAGGGGGGCGACGTCGACGGAGACGTGGAGCTCGGAGGAGGTGGCTTCGGTGAAGATGACGCCCTTGACCGGAGGGACGTCTCCGTAGTCGCGGCCCCAGGCGACCGTGACGTAGCGGTCGTTGACCCACTGGTCGTTGGTGGGGTCGATCGCCAGCCACTGCTCCGGCCCCTCCTCGTTCGGGAGCCAGACCGCGATCCAGGCGTGGGTGGCGTCGGCACCGACGACGCGTTCCTTGCCCGGTGGCGGAGTCGTCGCCAGGTAGCCGCTGACGTAGCGCACCGCCAGGCCGTGCGATCGCAGGCCGGACAGCATCAGGTGCGCGAAGTCCTGGCACACCCCGGCCCGCTCCCGCATCACGTCGTCGATCGTCGAGGTGACCGTCGTCGCCGTCTTGTCGTACGCGAAGTCGGTGTGGACCCGGTGCATCAGATCCGTCACGGCCTCACCGACGGGCCGCCCGGGGATGAGCGACGCGGCCACATAGTCCGCTGCACCCCGGTGGTTGACCACCAGCGGCGAGGCCATCGTCAGGTCGACCGCCCGCCAGGCTCCCTCGACGTCCGGCCGGTCCGCAGGCCGCGCTTGCTCCCACGGCGCGGCCAGGCCCGCCTCGTCGTAATCCGGCACGTCGACGTCGACGGTCGTCTGTCCTTCCACCTCCAGGACGCGATGCGGCTCGGTGACCTGGAAGTACGTGACGTCGTTGCCGTAGTAGTCGACGTCGACCGACCGATCCGACGGTTCGGGCCGGATCGCGATGCCGTGCTCGACGATCTGCTGCCACGGCAGCTCGCGCGGCGCCAGGTAGGCGATGCCGAAGCTGTCCGTCACGTCGGCGTCGTAGGAGTACGTCGTGCGGTGCGTGACTCGGTAGCGCATCGTCATGCCGGCCCGCCCATCATTCCTGCACCGCCG
>DATMSF010000107.1:0-6201 GCA_035565535.1 Aeromicrobium sp. | reverse complement strand
GGCCGAGCTGCTGCAAGAGGTGCGCGTCGCCCAGACCGGCGTGCAGATCCTCACCGCGTTCCTGCTCACCGTCCCGTTCGCACCGGGCTTCGAGCGTCTCGGTACCCACGACCGCCGCGTCTTCGCCGCCATCTTGGTCTGTGCCCTGTTGTCCACCCTGCTGCTGATGGCCCCCGTCGCCCTGCACCGGCAACTGTTCCACCAGCGCCGGAGAGTGTGGTTGGTCGACACCGCGCATCGACTCGCCCAGTTCGGGCTGTCGCTGCTCGTGGTCGCCTACGTTGGCGCCGCGTGGTTGGTGCTCGATCTGATCCTCTCCCCCGCCGTCGCGGCGGCAGCCGCCATCCTCCTCAGCGTCGTCGCTGTGGGCACGTGGCTCGTCCTGCCGGCCTGGGAACGGCGGCACGGGGACCCGTGAGCGCGACATCGTCGCGCTCGTCCCCGTGATACTCCGACCGATTCGGGGTACGGTGTCCATAACGTTTCGCTTGAGCACACAGGTGACGTTCGCGATTGCCGACCGACACGCATCGGCTCCCACCGGAGGTGCTCCATGCAACGATCCCTATCCAGTCCGCCCATCGGATCCGTCGGCTGGTTGGTACTGATCTATCGGACAGCCTCGGCAACCACGCAGTACGAGATCCTGCTGCGACTGGAGTCGTTCCGGCCGAACCTGTGTGCGTTGGGGTCATCCAGCGCGCGCGAGCACTTCGTGATCATCGAGTGCGCATCGCCGGACGAGAAGGACGCCGTGCACCGACTGATCACCGCCGTCGACCGGTCCGCAGAACTGGTGCACGTCGCCGACCCCACCGGGTCGCACGCCGTGGCGGCCCAGATGTCGCGCTGACCGCAGTCGAGTCGACGGTCGACCGACTCAGTTGCCGGCGGCCTGCTCGGACGCGTCGAGCGCCGCTTGGACGGCGTCGTTCATCTGGTCGATGCGTCGCTGGTAGGTCGCCAGGTCACCGTCCTCCAGCGCCTGCTGAGCCTGCTTGTAGTAGCGACTGGCGTCCTGCAGGTGGTCGGAGACCGACTTGTCCGTCGCCGGAGCATCGGTGCCGTCGCCCTCGTTGTTCGACGTGTCCTCCTGCGCGACGTCGCCTTCCTCCAGGCCGACCGCCACACGCAGCGCCTCGTCGAGCGTCTGCCCGAATCCGACACTGTCGCCGAACGAGACCGCGACGAACTGCAAGACCGGGTACGAGCCCTCGGCCGTGCGCTGGATGTAGACCGGTTGCACGTACAGCAACGCGTTGCCGACCGGCAGCGTCAGCAGGTTGCCGCGACGGATCTGCGCTTCCTTCGACTGCTCGAACTGCAACAGCGCCTGCGTGACGCCCTTGTCGGTCTGGAAGTCGTTGGCCATCTGGCTGGGGCCGGGCACCTGGGTGTTGCTGGGCAGCTCCAAGATCTGCAGCGTGCCGTAGTCGTCACTGGTCGCCTCGGAGTTCACCGACACGAACGACGCCAGGTTCTCCCGACTGTTCGGCAGGAACACCGTCGTCAGCGAGAACTTCGGCGCCTCCTCCCCCGGCCGGCTCATCGACAGGTAGTACGGCGGCTGCAGCGTCGTCGCGTTCGAGCCCAGCTTCGGGTCGGTCGGGATGCGCCAGCGCTCACCGTCCTCGTAGAACTTCTGCTCGTCGACCACGTGGTACCGGGTCAACACGTCACGCTGCACCTTGAACAGGTCGACCGGGTAGCGCAGGTGCTCCATCAGGTCGGTCGAGATCGCCGACTTGGCCTTGACCGTGTCAGGGAAGATCTTCATCCACGTCTTCAGGACCGGGTCCTCGGTGTCCCACTGGTACAGGTCGACCGTGCCGTCGTAGGCGTCGACGACCGCCTTGACCGAGTTGCGGATGTAGTTGATCTCGTCGGTCGGCAGGGCCGCCTGCGAGCGGTCGCGCGTCAACGTGTCGGCCGTCGCCTGGCGCAACGAGCGGTGCTCCGAGTACGGGTAGGCGTTGCTGGTCGTGTAGCCGTCGACGATCCAGACCACACGTCCTGCCACGACCGCCGGGTAGGCGTCACCGTCGACGGTCAGCCACGGCGCGACCTTCTCGACACGGTCGCGCGGGTTGCGGTCGTACAAGATCTTGGAGTTCTCGTTGACGCGGTTCGACAAGACGATGTTGGGCTCTTGGAACTTGGCTGCGTAGAGGAGCTTGTGGAACAGGCTGCCGACCGGGACGCCGCCCTTGCCGTCGTAGGTGTTCGTCCGTGCGTTGGCCTCGGCGTCGGACTCGCCGTCGGACTCATCGGCCGTGCTGGAGCCACCCCTCGGGATGTCGACCTCGATCGGATCGGCACCGTCGGGTCGACCGACGATGGAGTAGCTGGGTGAGTTCTCACCGAAGTAGATGCGCGGCGGCGTCGTGATGTCGAGGTCCCCGACCCCCGGGATGTCCTTCTCGACCCACACCGGTTCACCTTGCGGACCGCGCTGGTTGCCGCGGGCCGCGATGACGCCGTAGCCGTGGGTGTACACCGTGTGGTCGTTGGCCCAGTTGCGCTGCGAGGCCTGCAAGCCGCTCAGGTCGACCTCGCGCGCCGCGATGATGATGTCCTGCGGCTGCTCGCTGTCGCCGATCTTGTAACGGTCGACGTCGAGCGTCGACGGCACCGTGTAGTAGCCGCGCACCTGCTGCAGCTGCTGGAACGCCTCGGACACCAGCGACGGGTCCAGCAGGCGGCTGCTGACGCGCGACTCCGCCGACTGCGTCAGCTCTGCCGGCGTCAGCTCGGTCTTCGCGCTGTACGACTCGGACTTGGTCTCGGCGATGCCGTACGCCTCGCGTGTCGCCTCGATGTTGCGCGCGATGAACGGCCCTTCCTTGTCCGGCTCGGACGGCTTGACCTGGAAGGCCTGCATCGCCGCCGGCCAGATGCCGCCGATCAGCACCGACGTCAGGGCCAGCAGACCCAGACCGATCGCCGGCAGCACCCACGACCGGATCACCACGGCGACGAAGAACAACAACGCGCACACGATCGCGACGCCGATCAGGATGTTCTTGCTGGGAATCCGTGCGTTCGCGTCGGTGTAGCCGATGCCGTCGAACAGTCCCGACGACCCGATGGCCAGACCGAACCGATCCAGCCAGTAGGAGAACCCCCGCGACAAGATGATCAGGCCGACCAGGATCGACAGGTGGATGCCCGCGGGTCCGGTCAGCCGCGGACCACGGCCGGCGATCCGGACGCCACCGAAGACGTAGTGCACGAAGACCGTCGCGAGGATCGTCACGACCAGCATCGCGAACGTGAAGGACGACAAGAACCTCAGCCACGGGTAGTCGAAGACGTAGAACCCGATGTCCTTGCCGAAGTGCGGATCGGTCTGGCCGAACGGGGTGCCGTTGCGCCACATCTGGAACGTGTCCCAGTGGCTGGAGGCCACCGAACCGGCGAACGCGAACAACAGCACACCGATCGCGATCGTGACGACTTTCAGGATCGGCGTCAGGGCGGTGCGGTACCGGTAGGCCGGATCGTCCCGCCGGGCCGGAACCGAATCGGGACGCAGCCGGTGCGCGATCACCAGGTTGGCCACGACGAAGGCCGCGAACGGCAGACCCAGCACCACGAACAGGCTGATGCGGGTGAACAGGATGCTGCGGAACACCTTGGAGTAGCCCAACGACTGGAACCACAGCTTGTCGGTCCACACGTTGACGAAGATGGAGCCGAGGAACAGCAGCACGGCCAGCGTGATCAGGGTCGCCACCAGGACGCGACGCCGTCCGTCGCCCGAAGGCGCACCGCCGCCCTGGGGCTGACGGGGTCGTGGGGTCCCGAAGATGTCGCTCACGTGTCTCCTACCTCGCGCGTGGCGGCCGTTGTCCCCTGAGCCTACCGAGCCTCACCTACCGGGTCGCCCGCCGGATCACGAAGGATCGAATGTGCGCCGCAATTGTGCGATCAGTCCGGGCACCAGATCGGGACCCTCGAGCAGCTCGGCGGTCTCGGGCTCGCGGGCGCGGACCGCACTGTGCGCGTCGCCGTCGCGCAGCACGGCGGCGACCAGGCGGACCTCGGTGCGATCCGGGTGAGATGCCGCTGCCCGGACGGCGTCGTACGGATCGTCGGGCAGCGACTCCTCGGCCTCCGGTGGCAGCATGACGCGCTCCACCACGACGGCACACCCCTCGACCGCGTCGGGCCAGGTGATCTCGGTCAACAGCTGTTCGAGCTCGCGCTGCTCGACCGCACCCTCCTGCTCGATCGCGGTGTAGCCCTCCCCGCTGAGCTGACCGGCCAGCTGCGGTTGCTGCTCCAGGAGCGCCTCGGTCGAGACCAACGCGAACAGACGGGCTGGTTGGTCCCACCCCTGCTCGCCGACGTGCGCCTCGACCTCCAGCGCGGCGCGCCGCAACGGCGAATCAGGCATCAACTGCACGTCGGAACCTTCGCGTCGGGGTCGTTCGCCAGCGCCTCGAGCGAGGAGATGGCGTCGTCGAGCGTGGTGATCTTGACCAGCTGCAGGCCGTGGGTGTCACCGGCGACCGCCTCGGCGCAGTTGTCGGTCGGCACGAGGAACACATGCGCGCCGGCTGCGTGCGCGCCGGCGATCTTCTGCTGCACGCCGCCGATCTTGCCGACGATGCCGTCAGCGCTCATCTCTCCCGTCCCGGCCACCTGCAGGCCTCCCGTGAGGGCGCCGGGGGTGAGTCGGTCGTAGATCGCCAGCGCGAACATCGTTCCGGCGCTGGAGCCGCCGATCTGATCCCCCACGTTGTTGTCGAGCTCGAACGGGAAGTCGTACTTGGTGCCGACGCCGACGCCGACGCGCGGCACCGTCGGATCCTCTGCGTCGGCGCGAGTGGTGATCGTGACGGTCTGCTTCTTGCCGTCGCGGACGATGTCCAGATCAACGTCGTCCCCCGGTTCGCGCTTGCCGACCGCCTCGACGACGTCCTGGTTCGTCGCCACGTCGACGCCGTCGACCGCGACGACCAGGTCGCCCGGTTGCAGGATTCCCTTGGCCGCGCCGTCGTCGGAGACCGCCGCGATCATCGGCGTCTCGCCCACCTCGTAACCGGCCGCCCGCAAGGCGGCAACTTTCGAGGAGTCCTTCGAGCCGTCCATCAGGGCGGCCGACTCCGCCTTGGACTGCTCGGCGGTCTCGCCCTTGGGGTACACCAGATCCCGCGGCACGACCGCGACGTCGTCGGAGAAGTAGGCCCTCACCAGCTCACCGACCCGCAGGTGGTGGTTGTTCGACGTGATCGAGACCGTGGTGAAGTCCAGCGTCCCCGACGTGGGATACGTCTTGACGCCGTCCTCGAACGAGAACATCGGCTTGCCGTCGAAGTCGCCCAGCGTGTCGAAGGCCTGGCCCGGCTTCATCGTCACGTACGGAACCGGGATGACCATGGCCACGCAGGTCAGTGCGATGAGGCCGAGGGCAGCCACGAGCCGCGTCACGTAGCGGCGGCTGAGCTGCATGGGATCTGATGACACGCCGAAATCCTACGTGCCACCTCCCACCCGGACGGACCGACGACACCGAGCAGTGCCGCAGCGGTCAGTACGCTGGACGTCATGGCCGATGACGACAACGCCGACACCCCGTCGAGCTCCGACGACAACCCGTTCAAGGGCACACCGTTGGAGCAGATGTTCAGCGCCTTCACGGGTGGTTCCGGGCAGTTCGACCTGAGCCAGCTGATGGGTCAGATGCAGCGGATGTTCGAACCGCACGCAGGCACCGTGAACTTCGAGATGGCCAAGGACGTCGCACGCCACACCGTCTCGGCGGCCGGCGCCGATCCGACCCCGAGCTCATCCCAACGGGGGGCGTTGGCCGATGCCGCCCTGCTGGCCGAGAACTGGCTCGATCAGGTCACGACGATCCCGGCCGGCGCCACGACCGTCACGGCATGGAGCCGCGCCGACTGGGTCGAGCACACGGCATCGACGTGGAACACCCTCGTCGAGCCGATCGCCACCCACGTGGTCGGCGCGATGTCCCAGGCGATCCCCGAAGAAGCCAAGGCGATGGCCGGCCCGCTGCTGGGCATGCTCAACCAGGCGGGCGGCGCGATGTTCGGTCAGCAGATCGGTCGAGCCCTCGGCGAGCTGGCCGGCGAGGTGCTCTCGGTGGCCGACATCGGCATCCCGCTCGGCCCCGATGCGGTGGCCGCCGTCCTGCCGTCGAACATCGAGGCGTTCGGCGAAGGATTGGGAGTC
>DATMSF010000106.1:0-6972 GCA_035565535.1 Aeromicrobium sp. | reverse complement strand
GGGATCGAGGTGAAGCACGGTGGCATGACGAACGCCATGCTGCACCGCAGCCGGATGCTGGTCCGGGAGTCCGGCCGGCCCGTCACGATCGTGACGTACAAGTACGACCCGGACCTGCGCCGGATCGAGTCGACACTGCGTGAGCAGGGCAAGCTGCTCGACCAGATGTTGATCGTCAACCTGTGGGAGGACCTGTGCTCGTGGGACGAGGAGAAGCTGGCGACGTTTCGTGATGTCGCGAAGGACACCAGCGGTAGGTACTTCGACCCGCTTCCCGTTCCTGAGGGAACGCCACCGCCAGCCTACGCCGAGAAGCTACGGGAGGACGGGACGTTCCTGCAAACGCGACTACCGGCGTGCCGACGGCACACTGGCGGTGTCGCACCGGCAGTTCTTCCTGACCGAGACCACCGGTGTCGACGTCACGCTGTGCGATCGCAACGGTGACCCCATCGGGTCGCTGCCGGCCATCCGCCAGCTGTACCGCTTCTGGCTCGACACCCTGCCGCGCGATCCGATGGCGTTCTTCATCATCGACTCCAAGACCTCGGCCAATCACTACCCCGAGTACCGTCGAGACGACGCTCGCACGATCTACATGGTGCACGGATCGCACCTGGCCGACGGCGTGACGTCACCGTTCGGTCAGCTGTCCCCGGGACGGCGACACACGTTCGAGCACCTGGCCGACTACGACGGCGTCGTGTTCCTGACCGAGGCGCAGCGCGACGACGTGATGACGGCGTACGGCGACCTGGGGAACTTCTACGTCTGTCCCAACTCGCGCGAGACCGGCGACGAGCCGGCGGCGACCGACCTGGACCGCAGACCGGTCCGGCGGGGCGTCGCGATGGGCGCCCTCGTGCCCGGAAAGCGGTTCTCGCACGTCATCCGTGCCGTGCGGGCGGCTCGGCGCAAGCTCTGCTTCGTCAAGGTCGACATCTTCGGCGAAGGCGTTCAGGAGCCGAAGCTGCAGGCGTCGATCCGTCGCTGGCGGGTCAAGCGGCGTGTCAGGTTGGCCGGTTTCACCTCTGATCCGTTGGCCGAGTTCGCCCGAGCCTCGTTCATGTTGATGACCAGCAACCGCGAGGGGTTCGGGCTGGTGCTGGTCGAGGCGATGTCGCAAGGGTGCGTCCCCATCGCGTACGACATCAAGTACGGGCCGTCCGACATCATCACCGACGGCGTGGACGGCTTCGTGGTCGAACCGGGCGACATCGACGGACTGGGGGCCGCGATCAAGCGGTTCGTGACGATGCCGGCACGGGAACGTCGCGCCATGCGTGAGGCCGCCGTCCGCCGCTCAGCGGACTTCGACGACGACGTCGTCGTCGAGCGCTGGCGTCAGATCCTGACCTCGGTCGCCGAACGGCAGGTGACCAGCACCCGGTGACCAGCACCCGGTGACGAGTGTCGGGAGGCCTCAGGAAGCCGGCACGAGCAGCCGCGCGACGAGCATGTTGTGGTCGGAAGGAATCGGCCCCACGATGTCACCGTCCGGTCCGACGTTGACGACGGTCTCCCAGTGGATCGTCCGCATCGGACTGGTGAGGATGTAGTCGAGGTTGCTGCCGTTCTCGTTCTCGCCGTATCGGCGCTGGACCGGTGAGAAGTTCCCGAACGAGTTGTAGTTGGCGTGAATGCGCTTCTCGGCGGTCGCCAGTGGCGAGATCGCCGGAGACTTGTACGTGTGTCCGAGCGGATCGACCAGCCCGGCAGCGATGAACGTGTCGTACGGCGCATTGGTCGGCTCGAAGTAGCGCGTCGAGTTCAAGTCACCGACCAGGATGACCGGCAGGTCGTCGGTGTTCTGGCGCTCGACCTCGGCGATGAGCTGCTCGGCCTGGGTCTTGCGCACCGCGTAGAACTCGCGGCCGGGCTCCAGGTGGGTGTCGGCGAAGAAGTACTTCTGCCCGCTCTCCTTGTCCTGGACGATCGCCCGCGCCAGATAGCGCTCGTTGCGGTTGGCCCCCGCGCTCTCGAGCCGGTACGACCCGCTCTCGAGCAGCGTGGTGGTAGCGGTGTCGTAGATGATCTTGGTTCCCTTGGACGCGCCCTGGTCCTTGTAGACGCACCGGGTCGGCGTCGAGGAGTTGACGCAGTTGTTGCGGTGCGTGTTGGCCAAGGCGTAGGAGCTGCCGCCGTTGGCCCTGATCTGCCTGAGCAGGTCCTCGAACTGCGAACGATTGATCTGCTTGCCGTCCTCGTAGATCCAGGCCTGCGACGCCTCTTGGATGCCGATGATGTCGGGCCGGCGCGACACGATGGTCTTTGCGACGTCGGCACGGCGATCGACCCATGGGAGCTCGAGGGCCGGCCGATCCTGGATCGGCATCGTCAGGCACGAGGCGCACTTGACGTTGAACGAGGCCACCGTCAGGTCGGCGTCCAGCGTCAGCAGGACGGTCGTGGCCGGTGAGGACTGCCAGCCGGTGATGGTGCGACCGGAGGAGTCCAACGCGCTGACCTTGACCCAGTGGCTCGTCCCGGGCTCGAGGCCGGTGACCGTGTGGCTGGGAGCGGGCTGGCGATCAAGAGCGGAACCCTCGACTCGGCCGACGCGACGCTGACCTGGGATGCCTTCCCCGGCGCCGCCATGTACACGGTGTACTGGTCGACGGTTCCGTCGATGCCGAGCCGATGCGAGCCGACGTGCCAGAAGTACGCGCTGGCCGAGCTGGACGGGACCAGTCCGCCTGAGATCTCGTTGACGAAGGTCATCGGCAACGTGCGTGCCGGCCAGAAGTACTACGTCAAGGTCAGCGCGAGCGACGCCACCGGCAAGCTCATCAGCCTGGGTGGTTGGCTGGCCAGCCCGTTGTCGGTGGACCTGGCCGGCGCCGACGCGACCTTGCCGGGGACCGTGCAGAACATCCGTCGGGACGGATCGTCCTCGGGCAAGATCACGATCGCCTGGGACGCCTACCCGACGGCTACGAAGTACCGCATCTACTACAAGTCGAGCACCTCGATGCCGTCGCGGTGCGAGCCGTACTGCTCGGTCATCGTTCCGGCCAGCCGTACCAACCCGACGTTCACCATCCCGAGCTCGCGCCACTACGTGAAGGTCAGTGCCATCATCACCGAGAACGGCAAGGATCGGACGATCACGGGTTGGCAGCCCGCCGCCGTCGACGTGTCGTGAGCGGTGGGCGTCGTCGCGACATCCGCGCGGTTCGCCGCGCCCGTCACCAGGTCGCGAAGAACGCCCACTCCGGTCGGCGGCGCCCGGCACCGGAGCGACGCCGCGCGAGGCGCCGCGTCGGTCTGACCCGCGTCATGGCGGCATCGGTCGCCGTCGCGGCGTCGGTCGTGGGGGCGATCGCCATCGGGCGCGCGGTGCTGGGGGGAGGTCCGCCACAGATCACGGCACTGACCTCGAGCGCGCCAGGCATCGTCGAGGTCGCCTGGAGCACCATCGACGGGGCCGAGAGCTACGTCGTCTCGGCATCGACCGACCGCTCGATGGCCGATGCCGTCACCGGGACGTTCGTTCATGCGCGCGCCACGCTGTCGGGCCTGTCGGGCGGTCGACGGTACTACGTGACGGTCCGAGACGCCGAGGGCAAGGCGGTGATCGGGCCCCGCGCCGTGAAGGTGCGGCGACTGGCGCCGACCGACCTGAAGCTCAAGGTGGTCGACACCTCCGCGGTGTCGGCGACCTGGAAGGACTCCGAGGATGTCTCCCGGTTCGTCGTCCGGTGGGCTGACAACCCGGAGTTCGAACGGGCTGAGCACACCTTCGCCGAGGAGCCGACGGTCGTCGTGTCAGGGCTCAAGGTCGGCGCGAAGTACTGGTTCGACGTCGCGCCGGCCGACGACGCCGTGGCCGTCTCGACTCCGGCCGAGGTGATCATCCCCGACTCCGCAGCGTTGGCGGTCGGCTCGTTCAACATCTACGGAGTCGACAACGACACCCGGCTGCCGTCCGGGGCCCAGAAGTGGCGCGTGCGTCGCCCGGCTGTGGTCGACCAGATCATGGCCGCCGATCTCGACGTCGTCGGCCTGCAGGAAGCGAACCAGGCCTCGAGCTATCGGGGCCGGGTCGACCACGGCCGCAACCAGTACGAGGATCTCGAGGCCGCGCTCCAGGCGAAGGCGAAGGGCTGGAAGCTGGTCAACCGGGTGCCCTACAACTGCGTCCGCTCGTGGACTCCCTCGGGATGCCGGTGGCAGAACCGTGGCGCGTCGTTCGGCACGCGCATCGTGTACCGGTCCGACCGACTCGAGCTGCTCGACAGCGGCACGGTCAAGTACGACCGCCAGAACACCAGGACGCACCGGTACCTGGCCTGGGCGGTGTTCCGTATTCGTGAGACCGGCACCGAGGTGTTCTTCACGACCACCCACCTGCAGCCCGGCCGGTCGTCCTCGGACGTGCGCACCCGACGTTCGCAGTGGAATCAGCTGATCACCGAGGTCAAGAAGCGCGCCGGTGACCTCCCGGTCGTGCTCACCGGAGACTTCAACACCAGCCGCAACCAGCAGCCGGGCGAGATGTTCGAGAAGATGCGCAGCGCCGGTTTCCCCGAGATCACCGGCACCCGGCCAGGAGTGAACCCGCCGACGCAGAACCGGGCCGAGCAGCTGGTGCATGCCGACCTCGGCTCGTACCACGGGTTCAAGCGGAACCTGCGTGCAGGCGGAAGCTGCTACTGCGGTTCCAAGACCCGGACGGGTAATAGTATTGACTTCATCTTCGCCAGCGAGGGTCTGGAGGTGACCCGGTGGGAGATCGTCGCGAACCTGAACTCGGCGTACCGACTGGTCGGAGTCATGCCCTCGGACCACCACCTGGTGACAGCGATCCTGCGCATCCCGACGCGCTGAGCCCGCTCGGGCGGATCGTCGCGAACATCGAGAGCGTCATCGACGGCAAGCCCGAGGCCGTGCGCACCGCCCTGGTGGTGTTCCTGGCCGAAGGGCACCTGCTGATCGAGGACGTACCCGGGGTCGGCAAGACCGTGCTCGCCAAGGCGTTGGCACGCTCCGTGGACTGCTCGGTGCGGCGCATCCAGTTCACCCCCGATCTGTTGCCCGGTGACGTCGCGGGGGTCTCGGTGTTCGACCAGAGCACGGGCGAGTTCGAGTTCAAGCCAGGGGCGGTCTTCGCGAACATCGTGATCGGCGACGAGATCAACCGTGCCTCGCCCAAGACCCAGTCGGCGCTGCTCGAGGCGATGGAGGAACGCCAGGTCACGGTCGACGGCACGACGTACGAGCTGGCCAGCCCGTTCACGGTCGTCGCGACCCAGAACCCGTACGAGATGGAGGGTACGTACGCCTTGCCCGAAGCGCAGCGCGACCGATTCACGGCTCGGATCCGGATCGGCTACCCCGATCGTGACGCCGAGGCCGCGATGCTGCGGGAGCGGGACACGGTCAATCCGCTCGACGTGTTGAAGCCGGTCGTGGGCATCGACACCGTCAGGGCCTTGATCGCGCAGGCGCGGGCGGTCCACGTGGCCGAGCCCGTCGAGCAGTACGCGGTGGCGATCTGCCGGGCCACGCGGGAGCACCCCGACATCCGGCTCGGCGCGAGTCCGCGCGCCACCTTGCAGCTGGTCCGTGCGGCCAAGGCTGCCGCCTTGATGTCCGGCCGCGACTACGTGCTGCCTGACGACATCGACGCGCTCGCGGGTGTCGTGATTCCGCACCGGCTGGTCACCAATGGTCGATCGGTCGACGCCGACGACGTCGTCCGGTCCGTCGTCGACCGGGTACCGGTCCCGGGTTGACGTGCGGCTGACACGCCGCGGCGGCGGCTTCGTGTTCGCGGCGTCGGGGCTCTTCCTCACGGCGGCGATCGCGTCGGTGCCCGCGCTGCTGTACGCGACGGGACTGTTGCTCGGGCTCGTCGTGCTGGCCGGTTGCTTCGTGCGGGTCGGACCGCGGCACATCGACGTCCAACGGACGTTCGACCCGTCCGTGGTGGATCCGGGTCGAGTGGTCACGGCTCGGGTCGTCGTCACGAACCGTTCCGGCCTGGCCGGTCCCGCGGCGTCGTGGACCGATCGAATGCCCCGCGTGGTGGTGGGCCGTCCGACCGGGTACCTGCCCGGGCTGCCCGCCAGGTCCCGGGTGACAGCCGAGTACGCCCTGTCGTCGACCGCCCGGGGGATTCATCGGATCGGACCGCTGCAGATCGAGCTGGTCGACCCGTTCGGTCTGGTGCGACGACGTCGAAGCGTGGGCGGCAGCCACCCGGTCACGGTGCTGCCTCAGCGGTACGCGCTCGGCTCGTCGGTGCGGCACGCCAGAGGCGCCTCGGGCACCACCCGGCCGATACCGCAGCACGTGGGGATGGGCGAGGACGACGTCATCGCGCGTCCCTACGTAGCGGGCGATTCGCACAACCGCCTGCACTGGAAGGCCACGGCGCACCGCGGAGAGCTCATGGTGCGGCAGGCCGAGCACTTCGTGAGTCCGCGGGCCACGGTCGCGCTCGACCTGGGGGAGGACGTCCACGATCCACGGACGCTGGAGTGGAGCGTGTCCTCTGTGGCATCGATCGTGACGCTGCTGGCCGAGGGCGGTCACACCGTGGCGGTCACGTCGCACGACCACGCCATCGATGCCGCGATCGACGGCGCCGCGGGTCTGCGCGAGGTGCTGATCGACCTGGCCGGCTGCGGCGTCAGTCGGCTCCCCGTCGCGCGACAGCACGTCGAGCACGAGCTGATCCTGGTGGCCGGGCGGATGTCCGCAGATCGTCTCGGCGCCTGGATCGCGGCCATCCCACCGGGCACTCGCGTGCGGGCGATGATCGCTGCGTCGACGCCGAGCGGCGTCGTCGACGACCTCGACCGGGCCGGATGGGTCTGGGCCCGGTACGGACCGCGTAGCACCGTCCCTGATGTCTGGACGGCGATCGAGGAGGGACGTCGTGTCGCGCGCCCGGCCCCGTGACCAGGCCCTGACGGCCGTCGCGCTGCTGGCACTGCTGCCGTCATTTCGGTCCGTCGTCGACGG
>DATMSF010000105.1:0-2249 GCA_035565535.1 Aeromicrobium sp. | reverse complement strand
CGCGTCGCGACCGCACTGCTGCGGCTGGCGGACAAGCTCGGCAAGGACCGGGGCGCCGAGGGCATCGTGCTGGAGGTGCCGTTGTCGCGAGCCGATCTGGCCGGGCTGGCCCGGTCCACGCCCGAGTCCGTGTCGCGCGTGATGAGCCGCTGGAAGAAAGAGGGCATCATCGATTCCGGCCGACGCTGGACGGCCCTGCTCGACGTCGAGCGGCTTCAGGACGAAGCGACGGACCGGCACGTCATCGAACAACCTCGATGATGCCGTGCGCGCCGCGTTCGGCGTCGACCATGACGTGGTTGACGAACGGGTAGCGGCCCGGCTCGTCGAAGACGAGCTCGACGAAGCCACCCTGAGCCGGTTGAAGTGCCAGGGCCTGGGCCCCGGCATCACGGGCCGGGCGCTGCGCCGTCCCCAGCTGCCAACGGCCCTCGGCGTACACCGTGTCGAACTGACCGCCTACCACGTGGAAGGAGAGCGGACGGTTGGGTCCCGCATTCAGCAACCACACGCGGACCCGCTCGCCGACCTTCACCCGTAGCGGCTGGTTGTCATAGCCGTTGGCGTAGCCGTTGAACACCACCGAGGCGGGGCGTTCGGCGTTCAGCGCATCCATGTCGACCGGCTCGGGACCCTCCCCGTAGGTCTCGGACTGGGTGAGGACGAACTCATGGTCGACCGGTGCGAGCTCGGGGGGATCGATCACCACCGCCCCGTACAAGCCGGCGGCGATGTGACCGCTCATCGGCATCGAGGAACAGTGGTACATCCAGATGCCGGCGCGAGTCGCGGTGAAGCGGTAGGTGAGCTGCCCACCTGGCGCTATCGTCCGCATCACCTGATCGGGTGCTCGCTGCCCGGCATGGAAGTCGATCGAGTGGCCGATCGTGCCGTGGTTGACCAACGTGATCACGAAGGTGTCACCGACCCTGCCGTGCAACGTCGGGCCGGGGGCGGTGCCGTTGTAGGTCCACACCGTGCGCCGCACACCGGGAGCGACCTCCTGCTTCTGCTCGGTCACGGTGAAGGTGTACCGGTGTATGCGCTCCGGCGCGACCGGCGGCAGGTAGGGGTTGATGATCGCCGATGGGTCGACGGGATCTGCCGGGCCGGCGGCGGTGCCGTCGTGGTCGTGTCCGCTACCGGTCGTCGCCGGGCTGGCGACCTCGTCCCCGTCCGGTCCATGGTCGGCCGAGCCGCGAACGACGACGTCGAACACCATGCCCATCTGACGATGCCCGATCACCGAGCACCATCCCTCGATCTGGCGGCCGACCACTCCGACGTCGATCGTCGCCGATTCCCCCGGAGCGAGTCGACCTGAGTCGTGTCCGGTTTCGAGCACCAGATCGTGGACCTGCTCGCTGTCGGCATTGTGTACCGTCACGATCAGCCGATCGCCGGCATCGATCTCGACCTTGGCCGGAGAGAACCGCATGTCGTTCGCGGTCACGTCCAAGCGGACGGTGTGACCGGTGGGGATGACCCCGTCGGCGGCTGACTGCACGGGCCCGCCGAGCGCCGCCGGGTCGAGGGCTCCCGCGCCGGCGACCGCGACCATCACGACCGCGACGCCGAGGACGGCCATTCCCCGATTCTGCCCGTTCGGTCTGTCGAGTTCGGTCGGCCGCCCGCGCTCTCGGGTCGAGGTCCTCCGCAGGTCGTCGGAACGGGCGTGCCGACGTCGGATCGCTACCAACAGGATCGGGATGAAGGAGGCGAACGACACCAACACCAGACTCGACGCGGCGACCCGAACGAGACTGGGCGATCCGAGCATCGAGATCAGCAGGCCCAGATTGACCACGACGACCCGCAACGCCCCCAGCGCGTCGAGGTCGCGGTTCATGGAGCGGACGGCGGTTGGCCCGCCGCCCATGACCACCGGAATCAGGTAGGACAGAGCGCCAAGGAGCACTTGGGCGACGAATCCTGCCGCGAAGGCCGGGGCCAGATCGTCGAGCACGGCACCGAATGCGGCCCAACCGCTCGGGCCCGCTGCGTGGTCGACAGCCACCTGGGTGCTGCGCACGGCGAAGGTGGCCAGCAGACCGCCGTACCACGCCAGACCGCAGGCCAACGACCAAGCCGGAAAGCTGCTTGGCCACCTGAGCCGACCCGCTTGTACGAGTGGCCAGGCGACCAGGACGAATCCCACCGCATAGACGCTGCCGCCGAAGACGGCCAACCAGAGCCGGTCGACTGCTGCGGCTGTCACGATCATCGCGATACCCGCGATCAGCAGCGGC
>DATMSF010000104.1:0-3439 GCA_035565535.1 Aeromicrobium sp. | reverse complement strand
CGACCTCGCGCTCCAGCTGCTGGCCGACGCCGAGGGCGCCGATCACGAGATCACGATCGACGTGATCAACGCCGCCACCGAGGCCGACGCGCTCGAGGTGGGCCGGTCCATCGCACGCAGCAACCTGTTCAAGTGCGCGATCTTCGGCAAGGACCCCAACTGGGGCCGCATCCTGGCCTCGGTCGGCACGACGCGAGCAGCGTTCGACCCCGCAGATCTCGACGTGGCGATGAACGACGTCTGGGTGTGCCGAGCCAGCGGCCCGGCCGAATCGGTCGACCTGGTCGACCTGGGCCCGCGCGACGTCTCGATCACGGTCGACCTGAAGGCCGGCACCGAGCGGGCCACGATCTGGACCAACGACCTGACCCACGCCTACGTGCACGAGAACTCCGCCTACTCCACCTGAGGATGATCCGACATGAGTGACGACACAGCACTCGACGAGTGGCAGCCCGAGGACTGGAAGAGGGCCACCGTCAAGGCGGCCACGCTCGCCGACGCACTGCCGTGGCTGAAGAAGTACCACGGCAAGGTCGTCGTGGTGAAGTACGGCGGCAACGCGATGGTCGACGACGACCTCAAGCGCGCCTTCGCCGAGGACATCGTCTTCCTGCGCCTCGCGGGGTTCAAGCCGGTCGTCGTGCACGGCGGGGGACCGCAGATCAGCCGCATGCTCGACCGGCTGGGCATCGAGTCCGAGTTCCGCGGCGGCCTCCGCGTCACGACCCCCGAGGCGATGGACGTCGTCCGCATGGTGCTCACCGGCCAGGTCGGCCGCGAGCTCGTCGGGCTGCTGAACCACCACGGCGACCTGGCCGTCGGCCTGTCCGGTGAGGACGGTGGGCTCTTCACCGCCGAACGCACCATGCCGATCGTCGACGGTGAGCCCGTCGACGTGGGCCTGGTCGGTGAGGTCGTCGGCGTACGCCCCGAGGCGGTCCTCGACCTGATCGACGCCGGACGGATCCCGGTCGTGTCGACCGTGGCGCCCGACGCCGACGGCCAGGTGCTCAACGTCAACGCCGACACCGCCGCAGCAGCACTCGCGGTGGCGCTGGGTGCGGAGAAGCTGCTCGCCCTGACCGACGTCGAAGGCCTGTACGCCGACTGGCCGAACAGCACCGACGTCATCGGGGAGATCAGTCCCGAATCCCTCGAGGAGCTGTTGCCGACCCTGGCCAGCGGCATGATCCCGAAGATGACGGCGTGCTTGAAGGCGGTCCGCGGCGGAGTCAAGCGCGCCACCGTCGTCGACGGACGCGAACCCCACGCGGTGCTGCTGGAGATCTTCACCGACGAGGGCGTCGGGACGCAGGTCGTCCCCGGCGCTGCCACCCGGATTCGTTCGGCGATGTACGCCACGAGCGTGGAGGCCGGCTCATGAGCGACACCGTCGAGGCCTGGATCGACCGGTACCAGCATGCGCTGATGAACACGTTCGGCACGCCGCAGACGGTTCTGGTGCGCGGCGAGGGTGCGCGGGTGTGGGACGCCGATGGCAAGCAGTACCTCGATCTGCTCGCCGGTATCGCGGTCAACGCCCTCGGTCACGCCCACCCGGCCGTCGTCGAAGCGGTGACGCGGCAGCTGTCGACCTTGGGACACGTCTCGAACTTCTTCGCGACCCCACCCCAGGTCGAGCTGGCCGAACGTCTGCTCGGGTTGATCGGCAGCCCGGGTCGCGTGTTCTTCACCAATTCGGGGGCCGAGTCGAACGAAGCCGCACTCAAGCTGACCCGGCGGACCGGTCGCACGACCGTGGTCTCGACCCACGGCGCCTTCCACGGCCGGACGATGGGCGCGTTGTCGTTGACGTCCAAGGAGGCGTACCGGGCTCCGTTCGAGCCCCTGCCCGGCAAGGTCCGGTGGGCGCCGTACGGGGACGCCGACGCGATGGAAGCCGTCGTCGACGAGACCGTCGCCGCCGTGGTCGTCGAACCGATCCAGGGCGAGGCCGGGGTCGTGGTCCCGCCTGACGACTACCTGGCGCGGTTGCGCGAGATCACGCACCGCCACGGTGCACTGCTGTGGCTGGACGAGGTCCAGACCGGCATGGGCCGTACCGGCGAGTGGTTCGCGCATCACCCGTCGGGAGTGACGCCCGACGTCGTGACGCTGGCGAAGGGCCTCGGCGCGGGCATGCCGATCGGTGCGTGCATCGCGATCGACGAGGCCGCCGCGTTGCTCGAACCGGGCCAGCACGGAACGACGTTCGGTGGCAATCCGGTCGCCACGGCTGCCGGACTCGCCGTGATCGAGACGATCGAGCGTGACGGGCTGCTCGAGCACGTGCGGCACGTCGGGGGCGTGCTCGAGGACGGGCTCCGCACGCACCCCAGGGTCCGCGACGTCACCGGCCGCGGTCTGCTGCTGGGCGTCGTGCTGGACGGTGTCGACGCTCCTGCTGTCGCCCTGGCGGCGCGAGAGGCCGGGCTCATCGTCAATGCTCCGACGGCCGACCGACTGCGGCTGGTGCCTCCGCTGGTGCTCACCGTGGCCGAAGCCGACGAGGCGGTGCGCGGGCTGCGCGCCGCGATCGATCAGGTGGTGCAGTCGTGACGTTGCGACACTTCCTGCGCGATGACGACCTGACTCCGGCCGAGCAGGCCGAGGTGCTCGCGCTCGCCGCCGAGCTGAAGGCGGCACCGCATTCTCGTCGACCGCTGGCCGGGCCGAGGAGCGTCGCGGTCATCTTCGACAAGTCCTCGACCCGGACCCGGGTCTCGTTCACGGTCGGCATCGCCGACCTGGGCGGAAATCCTGTCGTCCTCGACACCACGTTCACCCAAGGTGGGCGGGGTGAGTCCGTCGCCGACACCGCACGCGTCCTGGGCCGCATGGTCGACGCCGTCGTGTGGCGGACGTACGACCAGGCCGGGCTCGACGAGATGGCGCGGTACGCCGGCGTACCGGTCGTCAACGCGCTGTCCGACCAGTTCCACCCGTGCCAGATCCTGGCCGACTGGCAGACCGTCATTGAGCACAAGGGACGGCTGACCGGGCTGACCGCCACCTATGTCGGCGACGGCGCCAACAACATGGCCCACTCCTACCTGCTCGGCGGTGCGACGGCCGGCATGCACGTGCGGATCGGCGCTCCGGACGGCTACCTACCGGATCCGGCCGTCGTCGCCGACGCCGAGCGCATTGCGCAGCAGACCGGCGGGTCGGTCACGGTCACGACCGATGCCGCAGCCGCCCTCGACGGCGCCGACGTCGTCATGACGGATACGTGGGTCTCGATGGGCCAGGAGGACGAGAAGGCCTCGCGGCTCGCACTCTTCGGCCCGTACTCCGTCACCGCCGACGCCATGGACCAGGCAGCCCCCGATGCGATCGTGCTGCACTGTCTGCCCGCCTACCGTGGTCTGGAGATCGCGACCGACGTCATCGACGGTCCGCAGAGCGTCGTGTGGGACGAGGCCGAGAACCGGCT
>DATMSF010000103.1:0-6075 GCA_035565535.1 Aeromicrobium sp. | reverse complement strand
CAGATCACCGCTTACGCCCTTGCGGCGTTGCAGCAGATCGACGGGCTGACCATCGTCGGGCCGACCGAACCCGTCGACCGCGGGGGAGCGATCAGCTTCACGCTCCGTGACGTCCATCCGCACGACGTCGCTCAGCTGGTCGATTCGCGCGGTGTTGCCGTGCGCGCCGGTCATCACTGCGCCAAGCCCGCGCACCTGCGTTTCGGTGTCCAGTCAACCACGCGCGCCTCGTTCTACCTCTACACGACGACCGCCGAGATCGACGCGCTCGTCGAGGCACTGCGGTACACCCAGAAGTACTTCGGGGCGTGAGCACCGTGAACGTCGACGCCCAGAACATGGACAGTCTGTACCAGGAGATCATCCTGGACCACTACAAGAATCCTCACGGCGCGGGATTGCGTGACCCGTTCGAGGCCGAGGTGCACCACGTCAATCCGACGTGCGGGGACGAGATCACGCTTCGGGTCCACCTCGCAGGTCACACCGTTGCCGACGTCTCCTACGACGCCCAGGGCTGCTCGATCAGTCAGGCGTCCGCATCGGTGCTCAACGACCTGCTCGTCGGCAAGACCGTCGACGACGCCATGACCGTGCTCGATCGGTTCCAGGAGCTGATGCAGGGCAAGGGCCAGGTGGAGCCGGACGAGGACGTGCTGGAGGACGGCATCGCGTTCGCCGGGGTCGCACAGTTCCCCGCCCGCGTGAAGTGCGCCCTGTTGTCGTGGATGGCGTTCAAGGACGCCGCCTTGCAAGCCAACTCTCAGGAGGACATCTCATGAGCGAGAAGACCACTGTCGATCACAGCGATCTGCCCGACACGACGTCGGTCGGTCAGAGTGCCACGTCGCAGGACGACGTCATCGAGGCGATGAAGGACGTCGTCGACCCCGAGCTGGGCATCAACGTCGTCGACCTCGGCCTGGTGTACGGCGTCGACGTCGACGAGCACAGCAACGCGGTCGTGTCGATGACGCTGACCTCGGCAGCCTGCCCGCTGACCGACGTGATCGAGGACCAGACGCGAGCCGCCCTCGACGGACTCGTCAACGACTTCCGGATCGAGTGGGTCTGGATGCCGCCGTGGGGGCCGGACAAGATCACCGACGACGGCCGCGAGATGTTGCGCGCCCTCGGGTTCAACATCGGCTGACGCCGAGAGGCAGCGAACCCGTCACTCGGCCGAGCTGACCGGGTGCGCGCCGAGACCGTCTCGCCGCTTCGAGTGAGCAGATCCGGTCGGTTGCGGTTGTTACCGTCGAACCATGACGAGTCGCATCTCGCACACGACAGTTGACTGCGCCCGCGCCTACGACCTGGCCGAATGGTGGAAGCAGGTCCTGGGCTATGCCGACCTGCCGGACGACCCGAACGAACCCGGCCACCACGAGTGCATGATCGTCTCGCCGGACTCCGGACACCGGGTGCTGTTCATCGAGGTTCCCGAACCCAAGTCGCTCAAGAACCGGATGCATTTCGATCTCGTACCGACGGACCGCACCCGGGACGAAGAGGTCGAGCGGGTGCTCGGACTCGGGGCGGCCCAGGTGGCGGACCACCGCGGTCGGTACGGTCCAGGCACCGGATGGGTGATTCTGGCCGACCCCGAGGGCAACGAGTTCTGCATCCTGCGATCGGATGCCGAACGCGATCAGTGAGCGCCGGCTGCTGCGTCTGACGATGGTCCGCCGGCACGAGGCACGAGACGACGGCCGGCTGGTCCCTGTCTGCGCCGAGCCCGGAGCTGGGACCAGCACCGGGCGATCATGCCCTGCCGACTAGACTCGAAGGCATGAGCATCCAGCTGGAGTGACGCACCCGTCGCCGTCCTGTCTTCCCTCCATCGAAAGAATCCATGCTCACCGTCAGCAATGTGACGCTGCGCTTCGGCGCGCGCGTCCTGATGTCAGATGTCTCGTTCCGGGTCGCCCCCGGGGACAAGATCGGGCTCGTCGGCCGCAACGGTGCCGGCAAGACGACCCTGACCCGTCTCCTCAGCGGTGACGGCGAGCCGGCCGAGGGCACGATCACGGCGTCGGGCTCGATCGGCTACCTGCCGCAGGATCCACGAACCGGTGACCCGACCGTCACCGGACGAGACCGGATCCTGTCCGCGCGGGGTCTCGACACGGCACTGGCCCAGATGCGGCAGGCCGAGCACGACATGGCATCTGCGGACCCGGGCGTCGCAGAGAGGGCCATGGCCGCCTACAGCCGGGCCGACGCGCGGTTCGGTGCGGCCGGCGGGTACGCGGCCGAGGCCGAGGCCGCCACGATCTCCCACGCCTTGGGTCTGCCCGACCGGGTGCTGGACCAACAGCTGCAGACCCTGTCCGGTGGCCAGCGCCGTCGCATCGAGCTGGCGCGGATCTTGTTCAGCGACGCCCAGACGATGCTGCTCGACGAACCCACCAACCATCTCGACGCCGATTCGGTCACCTGGTTGCGCACGTTCTTGAAGAACTACTCCGGCGGGCTGGTGGTGATCAGCCATGACGTCGAGCTGATCGAGGAGACCGTCAACAAGGTGCTCTACCTGGACGCGAACCGCGGCGTCATCGACATCTACAACATGGGTTGGAAGAACTACCTCAAGCAACGTGAGGTCGACGAGGCCCGCCGCAAGCGCGAACGCGAGATCGCCACCAAGACTGCTGAGCGATTGACGAGCCAGGCCAACAAGATGCGCGCCAAGGCGACCAAGGCCGCCGCCGCCCAGCAGATGCTCCGACGCGCCGAGCAGCTCATGGCCGGGCTCGAGGACACCCGCCGGTCCGACAAGGTGGCGAAGATCGACTTCCCCGAACCTGCACCGTGTGGCAAGACGCCGTTGATGGCCGAAGAGCTGTCCAAGTCGTACGGGTCGTTGGAGATCTTCACCGACGTGAATCTGGCGATCGACCGGGGGAGCAGGGTCGTGGTGCTGGGTCTCAACGGTGCCGGCAAGACCACGCTGCTGCGCATGCTCGCAGGTGACCTGGAGTCCGACACCGGCCGGATCATCCCCGGTCACGGACTCAAGGTCGGCTACTTCGCACAGGAACACGAGACGCTGGACGTCACCAAGACGGTGTTCGAGAACATGCGCGATGCCGCCCCTGAGCTGACTGACACCCAGGCGCGCAGCGTGCTGGGCGCGTTCCTGTTCAGCGGAGACGACGCCGACAAGCCGGCAGCGGTGCTGTCCGGCGGTGAGAAGACCCGTCTCGCGCTGGCCGGCCTGATCGTCTCCAGCGCCAACGTGCTGCTCCTGGACGAGCCGACCAACAACCTCGACCCGGCGTCGCGATTCGAGGTGCTCGACGCGATCCGCCGCTACCGAGGCGCGATCGTCCTGGTGTCTCACGATCCCGGGGCGGTCGAGGCGCTCGACCCCGACCGGGTGCTGATCCTGCCCGACGGCGACGAGGACCTGTGGAGCGCCGACTACCTGGATCTGGTCACTCTGGCCTAGCCGGTTCGGACCGGCGGCGCTTCAGCTCATCTCGCAGGAACCAACCGAAACCGACGACCCCGAGCAGCCCGAAGAACCACCACTGCAGGGCGTAGAAGAAGTGAGGGCCCTGCCCCAGATCCGGGTCGGGTTCGAGCTGCAGCTGCGACGGGCTCTCCGGCGTCTCGCTGCGCAGATTCAGGTAGCCGTCACGCAGCCGGTAGTCGACGTGGTCGGCATACCCCACGCTCGAGATCGCCCGGACCTGGCCGTCGTGCACGCGGACCGCTTCGCCGCCCGCGCGGTTGTTCGGGCGGAGCCAGCCGGTGACCTCGACCTCGCCGGTCGGTGGTGCCGGCAGCTCCGGTGCCTCGGCATTGTTGGCCGTGGCCATCCAGCCACGGTCGACCAGGATCGCGGTGCCGTCGTCGAGCATCAGCGGAACGACGACGTCGACCCCGGCCACCCCGTCACGCGTCGTGAACTTCACGCTGACCGCTCCGGATGCGTCGTAGGTGCCGGTCGCGGTGACGTTGGTCCACTCCTGCGTCTCATGGTCGACGGTCTCGCCGCGTGGGACGACGTCGTCCAAGGGCACGGGTGCGGCGTTGTAGTGCTCGCGGATCAGGTCGTTGCGATCCACGCGGTGCTCGAGTCGGTGCCACTGCCACAGTCCGGCGCGGTAGGTGACGGCGCCGAAGATCAGCACGAACGCCAACAGGCCCAGCCAACGGCGGCTCAGCAGGAATCGGGGCACGTGGGTGACCTACCCGTCGACCGGAACGGTGTCGCGATAGAAGCCGCGTGCGGACAAGAACACCCGCAGCGTCTCCTCGTGGTCATCACAGGCCAGCCAGATCTTGCGCCGGTCGGGCGTGTGGATCTTGGGATTGTTCCACCGGACCCGGTGGCGCGCGGGCGCGGTGCAGCCCTTCGACGAACAGATCAGGTCCGCAGGGCCTTCAGCGATCACTCTCGTCCCTGTTCGAGCTCGCCGGCCGGTTCCGGTTCGAACGCTTCCATCCCGACTCCGCGGCGGCGCACACCGGCATTGGCCAAGATCACCGACGTGTAGGGCAAGAAGACCGCACCCACGACCAACAGCCAGCGCAGCCACCCGTCAGCGACGACGGCACCGACGAAGCACACCGTGCGGATGCCCATCGAGATCGCATACCGTCTGGCGCGCCCGTCGAGCTCGCTGGAGTGCGACGCAGCAGCGTCGGTGATCGTGAAGATCTGCTGCTCGCGACGGACGGGACGTTCGGCCATGTACCCAGCCTACGCCCGCGCACCGAGCCTGGGCGGCGCGGCATGATGGGAGCATGAGCAACCGCACCTACCGCGTGACCGAGATCGTCGGCACCTCTCCTGAAGGCATCGATCAAGCCGTCGAGAACGGCATCGCCCGCGCAGGCCAGACCCTGCGTCATCTCGACTGGTTCGAGATCACCGCCATCCGTGGCCAGATCACCGACCGCGATGTCTCGCACTACCAGGTCACCATGAAGCTGGGCTTCCGTCTCGAGGACGACGAGTAACCTGCCACGCGGCCCGGCCGTCGTCGATCATCGGTATCGCACCACCTTCGTGGGGTAGCAACCCTAGGAAGGTGGTGGTTTACCAACTTAAGTTGGGAAACCGTCACCCGTCAGCGGCGTCGGCTGCCTCGATCTCCTCGCGGGTGATGCCGAGGAGGAAGACGATGGCGTCGAGGTAGGGGACGTTGACCGACGTGCGGGCCTTCTCGCGCACCAGAGGCTTGGCGTTGAAGGCCACTCCCAGCCCCGAGGCAGCCAGCATGTCCAGATCGTTCGCGCCGTCGCCGATCGCGACGGTGTTCTTGATGACGATCCCCGCGTCGGCGGCGAACCGTCGCAGGGCGTCGGCCTTGCCGGCTCGGTCGACGATGTCGCCCACGATGCGGCCGGTCAGCACGCCGTCGACGACCTCCAGCTCGTTGGCGGCGAAGTAGTCGATGCCCAGATCCGCGGCGATACGCTCGATCAGCTGCGTGAAACCGCCGCTGACCAGCGCGAACCGATAACCCAGCCGCTTGAGCGTGCGAATCATGGTGCGGGCGCCGGGGGTGTAGACCAGTGACTCGTACACCTCGTCGAGCACCGACTCGGGCACACCGGCCAGCAGCGTCACGCGGGCCCGCAACGACTCGGCGAAGTCCAGGTCCCCGCGCATCGCCTGCTCCGTGACGGCAGCGACCTGCTCCTCACAACCGGCGTGCGCGGCGATCATCTCGATCACCTCGCCCTGAATCAAGGTCGAGTCGACGTCCATCACGACCAGACGCTGGGCGTGCTGCAGGATGCCGTTCTCCTGCACGGCCAGGTCGACACCGTGCTCGAAGGCCACGGCGGCCAGATCGGCCTGCAGCTGGTCCGGGTCGGCGCCGGAGACCTCAAGGCGGATCGCCGTGACGGGATAGCGCGCCATGCGGATGATGCGGTCGATGTTGCCGCCGAGCTCGCGAATCTTCACCGCCAGCGCCGACATCGCGGCCGGTCGCAGCGGTTCGCTCAGCACCACGACACGACTGCGCCCCACGCGCCGGGGTCGGTTGTCGCCCGTGCCGTGCTCGATCGTGACGTTGAGCCCGAAACCGTCCGCGACCTCGGTCATCGTCG
>DATMSF010000102.1:0-2936 GCA_035565535.1 Aeromicrobium sp. | reverse complement strand
TGGGGTCGTCGGAGGTGCGTACGGTTGCTGGTCGGACCCGTCGAACTGATCGCTCATGATCCCAGATTCTTCCCTACGGCTGTGTGCTTGCTGAGAGCCCGGTGTCAGGTTGCTAAATGCTGAGGGGTCCACCGCCGGCCGTAGGCAGCTGCAGCGTGAACGTGCTGCCCTCGCCCACGCGGGACCTGACGGCCGCCGTACCGCCGTGTCGTTCGGCGGCGCGCTTGACGATCGAGAGGCCCAGACCCGATCCGGGCATCGTGCGCGACTCGGTCGAGCGGTAGAACCGGTCGAAGATGTGCGGCAGATCGTCCGGCGCGATCCCCGGACCCTCGTCGGTGACGGTCAGCGATCCTCGGCGCAGGGACACCGTCACCGTGCCGTCGGCCGGGCTCCACTTCGCGGCGTTGTCCAGCAGGTTGGTCACGGCCCGTTCGAGCAGCTGGGCCTCGCCCAGGACCATCCAGGACTCGACCGTCGCCTCGAACCGGACAGCCGGAGCACGTCGTCGGACGCGGTCCAACGCGGCCTCGACGATGTCGGCCAGATCGAGTGGTTCGGGCCCGCGCCTGACGGGCTCGTCGCGTGCCAGCTCGACCAGATCCCCGACCAACGTCGTCAGCTCCTCGAGCTGGGCGCGCACGTCGTGCATGATCTCGTCCCGCTGGACCGCCGTGAGTCCTCGGCCGCCCTGGGTCGCCTGTCCCATCAGCTCGATGTTGGTGCGCAGACTCGTCAACGGGGTACGCAGCTCGTGACCGGCGTCGGCGACGAGCTGGCGCTGCTGGTCCTGCGAGGCGTCGAGCGCGGTCAGCATCGCGTTGAACGACGTCGTCAGCCGGGCGAGCTCGTCGGTGCCCTTGACCTCGATCGGCCGCAGCTCGTTGGTCCGGGCGACGCGCTCGGTCGCGGCCGTCAGCCGTCGGACCGGGCGCAGTCCGTTGGTCGCCACCGCCCAACCGGACAGACCGGCCAGCGCGACGCCGAACCCGCTGGTCAGCAACAGCACGACCTGCAGTCGGTTGAGCGCTGCGTCGATGCTCTCCATCGACTGGGCGAGGACGAGCGCCTCACCGGGCGCCGACTGCACCGCGACGATGCGATAGGGCGTGCCGTCCAGGTCCGCGGTCCGGATCGACTGGTGCGCGACACCGAGGGACACCTCGCGCTCGGCGAAGCCGATGAACTGGACCGGAAAGGTCGTCTCCGGGCGGGCACCCGTCAGCAGCTGCAGCGGTTGCCCCGCTCGCAGCACGCTGACCTTGATGTCGGTCAGGGCGAGGGCGTCAGGGCCGGTGCCGCCGGCGAACAACGAGCCGAGGTCGGCGTCGACGCCGGCCTGTGCGCGGCGGATCATCGACTCGTCGAGCGAGCTCTGCAGCTCGGACCGGACCGTGACGTAGATCGTCAGCGAGATGATTGCGAGCGTCGCGGCGACCGCGGCGGTCGTCAGCACCGCGACGCGCAGCGCCAGCGACATCCGCGACGTGAAGAACCGGACGGGACGCAGCAGCAGATCGTTCAGCCTCGCGCTGCGACTCATGGCGGAGTTTCACGCAGGACGTATCCGACGCCACGGACGGTGTGGATCAGTCGCGACTCGCCGTTCGCCTCCAGCTTGCGGCGGACGTACCCGACGTAGACCTCCAGCGAGTTGGCGGTCGTCGGGAAGTCGAACCCCCAGACCTCCTCGAGGATGAACTGGCGCTCCAGCACCCGCTTGGGACGGGTCATGAACAGCTCGAGGAGCGCGAACTCGGTGCGGGTCAGCGAGATCGGCCGACCACCACGCAGGACGTCGCGGGTCATGGGGTCCAGGCTCAGGTCGGCGAACACCAGCGGAGCCTCGTCGTCGGGTGACGTCGGCGTGGCACGCCGGAGCAGGGCGCGCAGGCGTGCGAGCAGCTCATCGAGCGCGAAGGGCTTGATCAGGTAGTCGTCCGCGCCGGCATCGAGTCCGTCGACGCGATCGGAGACCGCGTCGCGAGCGGTCAGCACGAGCACGGGGACGTCGTTGCCGGCCGCCCGGAGCGCGCGGGTGGCCTCCAGCCCGTCGAGTCGCGGCATCATGACGTCCATCACGACGGCATCGGGTGAGACGTTGCCGACCGTGGCGAGCGCCTCGGCGCCGTCGGAGGCCACGTGCACCTCGTAGCCGTTGAACTCCAGCGAGCGGCGCAGCGAGTCACGCACAGCTCGGTCGTCGTCGACCACCAGGATCCGCATGTCTTCAGTGTGCCCCGTCAGTGGTCGAGCAGGCTGCGTGCTGCCGCTGCTGCCCGCGCGCCGTAGCCGCCGCCGAAGATCACGGCGTGCACCAGCAGCGGGTGCAGCTGGTGCAGGGGGACGCGATCGCGCCAACCGTCCGCGAGCGGCCATGCCTCGTCGTACGCGTCGAGCACCCGCTGCAGGTGGGGGATGCCGAACAGGGCCAGCATCGCCAGGTCGGTCTCGCGGTGGCCGCCGTGCGCGGCTGGGTCGACCAGCCAGACCTGGTTCTGCGCTCCCCACACGACGTTGCCGGACCACAAGTCGCCGTGGATGCGCGCCGGACCTTCCTCGGGCCCGGCCAGGTCGTGGATGACCCGCATCGCCTGCTCGATCGCCGATGCGTCCTCGGAGGTCAGCGCTGCGCGGTCGACCGCCGCCCGCACGTACGGCATGACACGACGAGAGGCGTAGAACTCGGCCCACGTGTCGAGGGGCCGGTTGGGCAGCGGCGCCAAGCCGATGAAGCCGTCGCGCTCGGCGCCGTACGTCCGGGCGCCGGCACGGTGGGTGGCGGCGAGGTTGCGGCCGAACTGATCGGCCGACTCCGTGCTCGGTCGCACGGGTTCGACCCACTCCAGGATCAGGCAGTCGTCGTCGACGGCCAACACCTGGGGAACCGGGGCGCCGTCGGCCTCCTTGAGCCACCGCAACGACTCGGCCTCACG
>DATMSF010000101.1:0-2854 GCA_035565535.1 Aeromicrobium sp. | reverse complement strand
GCTTCTCGGTGTACTCGAACGACCAGGAGTCACGCGAGGCGTTCTGCTGCATCTCCAGTGCGCTGGTGGCGACGCCGCCGGCGTTCGCGGCCTTGCCCGGAGCGAACCGCACGCCCGCCTGCACGAAGGTCTCGATCGCGGCCGGTGTGGTCGGCATGTTCGCGCCCTCGGCGACGATGGTGCAGCCGTTCTTGACCAACGTGATCGCCGCCTCCTCGTCGAGCTCGTTCTGCGTCGCGCACGGGAGCGCGATGTCGCAGGCGACGTCCCAGATGTTGCCCGACGTGCCCAGGTGGGAACCGGAGCGGCGGTCGGCGTAGTCGCTGATGCGCCCGCGCTCGTCCAGCTTGACCTGCTTGAGCACGTCCAGGTCGATCCCGGCCTCATCAACCAGGTAGCCGCTGGAGTCCGAGCAGGCGACGACGGTGCCGCCCAGCTGGTGCACCTTCTCGATCGCGTAGATCGCGACATTGCCCGAACCGGAGACGAGCACGCGCTGGCCGTCGAACGAGCGGCCCTGGGCCTTGAGCATCTCCTCGACGAAGAAGACCGTGCCGTAGCCCGTGGCCTCGGTCCGGACCTGCGAACCGCCCCACGACAGACCCTTGCCGGTCAGCATGCCGGACTCGTAGCGGTTCGTGATGCGCTTGTACTGGCCGAACAGGTAGCCGATCTCGCGGCCACCGACGCCGATGTCACCCGCGGGGACGTCGGTGTACTCACCCAGGTGGCGGTACAGCTCGGTCATGAACGACTGGCAGAATCGCATGATCTCGCCGTCGGACTTGCCCTTGGGGTCGAAGTCGCTGCCGCCCTTGCCGCCGCCGATCGGCATCCCAGTCAGGGCGTTCTTGAAGATCTGCTCGAATCCCAGGAACTTGATGATGCCCAGGTAGACGCTGGGGTGGAAGCGCAAGCCGCCCTTGTACGGGCCGAGCGCCGAGTTGAACTCGACGCGGAAGCCGCGGTTGATCTGCACCTGGCCGGCGTCGTCGACCCACGGCACACGGAAGATGATCTGGCGCTCCGGCTCGCAGACGCGCTGGATGACCGACGCCTCGGCGTACTCGGGGTGCTTGGCCAGTACCGGTGTGAGGCTGTCGAAGACCTCCTGCACCGCCTGGTGGAACTCGATCTCGCCGGGGTTGCGACCCACGACTTCGTCGAAGAATCCTTGCAGGCGTGGGTCGGTCATGTCGTCCTCAGATCTGTTGGCTCAATCTCACATTCTAATCAAGCGTCTTGAGAGACGGACAGGCCCGCAGGTGTGAGCATCGCCACGACCTCTCGGGCCGGACGTGCAGCCGTCACGTGCCCCACGGCGGTGCCGGCGTTGACGCAGATACCGTTGGGATCGTCTGCTGCCGTCGCTGTCTGCAGGAAGTGCGCGGCTTCGGGATCGTGCAGTGCGTCCTCACCAGCGGGCCAGCGATCGGTGAACTCGTTGACGATGACTCGCTCAGGGACGTCGGTCGGCCAGTCGTGACCCGCGGCACGGTCGAAGGCCGAGGTGAGGACCGTCCGGCTGCCGTCGGCAGCCAGCAGCGCGGTTCGCATCCCAGGGGTCGACAGGCTCTCAGGACATGCTGCGAAGGCCGTTCCGACCCAGGCTGCGACTGCTCCGGCGTCCAGCACCGATCGGACGTGATCGGCCGTGGCGATCGCCCCGGCGGCCACGACAGGCAGGTCGACGGCGTCGACGACCTGGCGCAGCAGCGCGTCGCGTTCGGTGAGCGGTCGACCGTGCCCCCCGCCTTCCTTCCCGCGTGCGACGACGACGTCGACTCCGCACGCCTCGGCTCGTCGGGCCTCGTCGACCGTCGCGATCTGCACCGCGGTCGTGATCCCCGCGGTCCGGGCAGCCTCGAGCCAGTCCAGCTCCGATGGGTCACCGAAGCTGACCGACAGCAGAGCCGGACGCGCCTCGATCGCCGTCTGGAGCAGGCGGTTGTCGCGGCGACGCACCCAGTCGACCAGGCCGATGCCGATGCGGGTGTCCGGCGGGACGTGCGCCAGCTCGGCCAGCAGCTTGTCCGCCGCACCCGTGCTGCCCATGCCGATCATCCCGAGAGCACCGGCCGACGAGACGGCGGCCGCCAGCTTGCCGCCGGCCACGCCTCCCATCGGAGCGCAGATGATCGGTGCGGACAAGCCCAAGGCGGCGGACCACTCGGTCATGCGTCGTCCACCTCGGCCAACCAGGCGAGCACGTCCGCATCGTCGGTCGTCAAGCGGTCGGCCTCCTCGCCGCCGTCGCACCTGCGCAGCGAGACCACCGCGAATCCGCGGCGATCCGGTTCGGTCACGACGCAGGTGCCTCCGTGGTCGCGCCACCGGCGGAGGCGCTCGATGACTTCAGCAGATCCTTGCACCATGCAATGATGGCACCATGCAGGCGGTGACCACCAGGGCGGACGTCGCGGTGCTGGTCGACACGGCCCGCGACCTGGTAGCGGTCGCGTTGCGCAGCATCGCGCCCGAACCCGTGTCGCCTCCGCAGTTCAGGTTGTTGCTGCTGCTCCACGAGGACGGACAGCTGTCGTCGGCAGCGGCGGCCCGCGCGCTGTCGGTCGCGCCGTCGTCGATCTCCAGGGCCACCGTGCGGTTGGCCGATGCGGGTCTGGTCGAGCGGGGCAGCGACCCGCAGCACCGCGGTGGCGTGAGCCTGAAGCTGACGCCGGACGGTGAACGGCTCGTGACCCGGGTCCTGGCCCGGCGGTACGCCGAGCTCGAAGCGGTCCTCGACGGGCTGCCCGAGCAGGCCCGTCGCGATTGCGTGGCAGGCTTGGAGGCGCTGCGGGCCGGACTGTCGTCGGACCGGTCGATCGGAGGCGTGTGGTGACCGGGCCCGGCC
>DATMSF010000100.1:0-10259 GCA_035565535.1 Aeromicrobium sp. | reverse complement strand
GTGCTCGACCTGCCGTGCGGCGGTGGAGTCGTGCTGCAGAACGTGGCGCCGGACGCCGCGCTGCGTTACGTGGCCGCCGACATCTCCCCCGCCATGCTCGATCGCACCCGCGCCGAAGCCCGAGCCCACGGAATCGACATCGAGACGGTCGAAGCCGACGTCGAGCACCTGCAGTTCGCCGACGGCGAGTTCGATCTGGTCTTCTCCTTCACGAGCCTGCATTGCTTCCCCGACCCGCGTCGCGCGATCGACGAGCTGGCGCGCGTCACCGCGCCGGGTGGGCGTTTCGTGGGCAGCACGCTGCTGCGCGGTGGCCCACTGCGCGAACGCATCACGTGGGCCGGTGGCAACGCCATCGGGATACTCGGGCCCGGCTGTACCCGAGAGGAGCTGGCGCAGTGGCTCGCAGCGGCCGGCCTCTGCGACGTCGAGCTGGTCGACTCCGGCGCGATCACCTACTTCGCGGGAACCCGCAGTCGCTAGCCTGAAGCACATGGATGTCGGGGCGCTCGTCTTCTGGACGATCCTGACCCTGCTGGTGGCCGTCATCGTGTGGGTCCGCGTGAAGGTACGTCGCATGGCGGCAGCGCAACGCGGGACGACGGTCGCCCAGTACGCCGAGCGGACGCGGGCGGTCTGGGCCTGCGACCCCTCGATGTTCACGCCCCGTCCCGAGCACTGGCCACTGGCCGTCGCCGCGCCGTTCAGCATCGAGAACCGCGCCGCGTGGGACCGACTCGACCTCACCGAGCTCGACGGCCCCCGACGCGGTCTGGCCGACGCGTGGTCGATCCGTTCACGTCCCGAGCTGCTGGGTCAGCTGCACGCGTTGCTGCGGGAGGGACACCGGGTGGGCTTCGCCGACGAGGTCACGACGTGGAGCGTGCACGATCCCGCCACGATCGACGGCCACGACCACGACACCGACGAACTGCGCTGGCGTGCCCAACAGGTCAAGAACAACGCCCGAGGCATCCGATCCGTGCGCTTCGAGGCGTGGGATCTGGTCCGGGCCGCCATGCTGATCCGCGCAGGTCTGTCCCTGGGCTGGCTCACCCGTGACGAAGCGCTCGACACGCTGTACCTGCTCTCCCCCACCCTGCATCGCACCTACACCGGTTGGCCGGACCTGGGCAGACACTTCTTCACCGCGCGCTGGTACTGGTTCAGCCAGGACGGCGCACCGATGATCGATGAGGACAACTACGACGCCGGTCGAATGCGGTCGTTGACCGACCCGGTGACGGGGCCGTGGTCACACGTTCCGTGGGACGTGACGCTGCCACCGAGCCGGCTCATCCTGGTCGATGCGCTGATCGACGAAGGCCTCGTACCGGGCGTCGCCGAGCCGGCCCGCACGCAGCTCGGCGAGCTGATCGACAGGGCCATTCATGACCGCACGGCCCCGTGAAAGAGTGGGAACATGCCTGGAACCAACCTGACCCGTGAAGAAGCGCGCACCCGCGCATCCGTCATCTCGACCGAGTCCTACGACGTCGAGCTCGACTTGACGCTGGACTCGTCAGAACGCTTCGGTTCGGTCACCACGATCCGGTTCTCGGCCACCCCGGGCGCGTCCACGTTCGCCGACTTGGTCGATGCCGAGATCTCGTCGATCACGTTGAACGGCGAGCCGGTCGACGTGTCGGCCTACTCCGACAGTCGCATCGCGCTGACAGGATTGGCCGAGCAGAACGAGTTGCGCGTCGAGGCGACCTGCCGATACTCCCATTCCGGCGAAGGCTTGCACCGGTTCGTCGACCCAGCCGACGGCAAGGTCTACCTGTACACGCAGTTCGAGGTGCCCGACGCCCGTCGCGTGTTCACGACGTTCGAGCAACCCGATCTGAAAGCCACCTTCGACTTCCACGTCACCGCGAGCGCCGACTGGGCAGTGGTCTCGAACACCGCCACTCCTGAGCCCGTCGCGGCAGGCGACGGCACGGCGACGTGGCACTTCCCAACGACCGAGGTGATGTCGACCTACATCACGGCGCTGGTCGCGGGGCACTACGTCTCGGTCCACGACACGTACTCCGGCGCCTTCGGCGACATCCCGCTGGGCATCTACTGCCGACAATCGCTGGTCGAGCACCTGGACGCCGACGACATCTTCACGATCACCAAGCAGGGGTTCGGGTTCTTCGAGAGCGCCTTCCAGATGGGCTATCCGTTCGGCAAGTACGACCAGCTGTTCGTGCCCGAGTACAACATGGGCGCGATGGAGAACGCCGGTTGCGTGACGTTTCGCGACGAGATGATCTTCCGCAGCCGCCAGACGGTCGCGGCCTACGAGTCGCGAGCGAACACGATCCTGCACGAGATGGCCCACATGTGGTTCGGTGACCTGGTCACGATGAAGTGGTGGGACGACCTGTGGCTCAACGAGTCGTTCGCGGAGTTCGCCGCGTCTCACGCCAGCGCCAACGCCACACGGTTCACCGACGCGTGGACGACGTTCGCCAATCAGCGCAAGAACTGGGCGTATCGACAAGACCAACTGCCGTCGACACACCCCATCGCGGCCGACAACTACGATCTGCACGCGGTCGAGGCGAACTTCGACGGCATCACGTACGCGAAGGGCGCTTCTGCCCTGAAGCAGCTGGTTGCCTGGGTCGGCGAGGACGACTTCTTCGCCGGTCTGCGCAGCTATTTCACCAAGCATGCGTTCGGCAACACCGAGTTGGGCGATCTGCTCGACGAGCTGGAGGCCGCCAGTGGTCGAGAGCTGCGTTCGTGGGCTGCCGAGTGGCTGCAGACCTCCGGGGTCAA
Organism: Aeromicrobium sp.; assembly: GCA_035565535.1. Classification (GTDB taxonomy): domain Bacteria; phylum Actinomycetota; class Actinomycetes; order Propionibacteriales; family Nocardioidaceae; genus Aeromicrobium. Next base: position 7,484 of record DATMSF010000100.1, on the reverse strand, counting down.
CACGTTGCAGGCGGCGTTCGACACCGAGACGGTCGACGGGATCGAGACGTTCACGTCGTTCGCCGTCGAGCAGTCGGCCAGCGATGCCCACCCGACCTTGCGTCGTCACCGCATCGCGATCGGCCTGTACAGCTTGCGTGAGGAGAAGCTGGTGCGCACCCATCGGGTCGAGACCGACATCGAGGGTGCGTCGACCGACATCCCCGACCTCGTGGGACAGGGGCGGCCCGATCTGGTGCTGTTGAACGACGACGACCTGACGTACGCCAAGATCCGGCTGGACGAACGGTCGTTCGGCACGCTGGTCCAGCACATCGCCGCGTTCGAGGACTCGTTGCCACGAGCCCTGTGCTGGAGCGCAGCATGGGACATGACCCGCGACGCCGAGCTGCCGTCGAGCGACTTCGTGTCCCTGGTGCTGGCCGGTGTCGGTACCGAGTCGGACCTGACCGCCGTTGCCTCGCTGCTGCGCCAGGGTCTGAGTGCCGTGAACCTGTACACGCCGCCCGCCCAGCAGGCGACCGTGCGCACGCAGTGGGAGGGCGGCTTGGCTGCGCTCGTCGACGCCGCGGAGCCGGGCAGCGATCATCAGCTGGCCCTCGTCCGTGCCTACTCAGCCGCTGCCACCACGCCGGAGCGCCTCCGCGACCTGCTCGACGGCGCGCTGCCGGGGCTGGCCGTCGACACCGATCTGCGGTGGACGCTCGTGACGGCGCTGGCCCGCATCGGAGCTGCTGACGAAGCCGAGATCGCTGCTGAGCTGGCGCGCGACAACACGATCTCCGGGCAGGAGCGCGCAGCGGCAGCGCGCGCGATCCGGCCCAACGCCGACGCCAAGGCCGCGGCGTGGCAGGCCGTCGCGGTCGACGCGTCGACACCGAACGAGACCCGTCGCCAGACGGCCGTCGCGTTCCAGGTGACGGGTCAGGCCGACGTGCTGGCACCCTACGTCGAGCGGTACCTGGACATGGCCGACACCATCATCGAGGACCAGGGGGTCTGGATCGGTCAGGTCGCGCTGATCCATCTGTTCCCGATCGCCAACCCATCGGTCGCAACGCTCGAGCGCGTCGACGCCTGGCTGGCCTCGACCACCGCCGGCCCTGCGGCCAAGCGCTACGTGGCCGAAGGCCGTGACGACCTGGCCCGCTCCCTACGCGCCCAAGGCCAGATCACCTGACCGCTCGCGAGTCACTCGTTCCCACCGAGGAGTCACTCATTCAGGCTCAAGAGTCAAGAATTTCCGCTCACGAGTCACTCGGCAGACACGCCGTGTCCGCCCTCGACGAGGCCGACTGACCTCAAGTGCCGAGCGCATCAGGATGCACTGACTCCTCAGCAGGAATCAGTGACTCGCCGCCGAGAACTGGTGACTCCTCAGCGGGAAGGAGTGACTCGGCAGCGGGTCAGTGGTGGGTGTCGGCCTTCTCGACGTCGGTCGACGGCGGGGGCGGGACGTAGTTGTTGCGCGCGGTGAGCAGCGCGAACAAGGTGATGACGACGATCAGGCCGACGGTCGAGCCGCCGAACAGCAGCAACAGGTCCAGGGTGCTGGCCGGCTCGGGAGCGGGCCAGTCGGGGCTCACCGGGGTGGCGGCGTTCGCCGTCGACGAGCCGACGACGAACAGGGTCACGAAACTGGCAACAACCGCAAGGGCGCGGGCTCGAGTCGTCATAGGGCTCATCGTAGTCGCTGGTCGTCGCCCGTAGTCTTGAGGTATGCCTGGCGTGGACTGGAAGCTGCCCGAAGGGGCCGCATGGGACTGGTTCGTCGCGACCCCCGGCGCCATTGCGCTCATCATCGTCGTCGCGGTGCTGTTCCGCTGGTTCCTCGGCCGCGCCATCGATCGCCTGGTCGTGCGCGCCTCGAAGGGCACGATCCCGTCGGTCATCGCCGACACCAAGGCAGGCGCCCTGCTGACCGACCTGCACAAGGCCGGCTCGCAACGCCGCCGCCAGCGGGCCGAGACGATGGGTTCGTTGCTGAAGAGCATCAGTACCGCCATCGTGTTCGCCGTCGTCGTGGTGATGGTGCTGAGCAAGCTCGGCATCGATGTCGCCCCGATCCTCGCCAGCGCCGGAATCCTCGGCATCGCGCTGGGCTTCGGCGCCCAGAACCTGGTCAAGGACTTCCTGTCCGGGATCTTCATGATCCTGGAGGACCAGTACGGCGTCGGCGACCTGGTCGACGTGGGTGAGGCCTCCGGAACGGTTGAGGCGGTCGGGCTGCGCGTCACCCGGCTGCGCGACGTCAACGGCACGGTCTGGTACGTCCGCAACGGTGAGATCTTGCGCGTCGGCAACTCCAGTCAGAACTGGGCGCGCACCGTCTTGGACATCACGGTCGCCTACGAGTCGGACCTGGCCAAGGTCGAGCAGATCCTCGGCGAGGTCGCCCATGGGCTGTACGAGGACGAAAGCTTCGCCGGCATCGTCCTGGAGGATCCGGAGGTGTGGGGCGTCGAACGATTCGACAAGGACGGAGCGGTCATCCGGGTCGTCCTGAAGACCGCACCGTCCAAGCAGTGGTCGGTCGCCCGCACGCTGCGCCAGCGCATCAAGGCACGTTTCGACGCCGAAGGCATCCGCATCCCGACGTCGTTCGTCTCCCCCGTCCGTCCAGAGCAGGAGTCATGACCACCTACTACGAAGAGATCGGCGGCCACGACACCATCGCCACGATCGTTCGCGTGTTCTACGAGGGCGTTGCCGAGGATGCGGTGCTGCGCGCGATGTACCCCGAGGAAGACCTCGGCCCGGCCGAGGACCGATTCCGGATGTTCCTCGAGCAGTACTGGGGCGGCCCGACGACCTACTCCGAGCAGCGCGGCCACCCACGGCTCCGGATGCGCCACGCGCCGTTCCCGATCGACTCGGATGCGCGTGACCGCTGGCTGCGGCACTTCCGCGCGGGCCTGGACGCAGCGAACCTCACCCCGGAACAAGATCAGCAGTTCTGGGCGTACGTGGTGCACGCCGCCAACTTCATGATCAACACCCCGGACTGAACCGGGCGGCGATCAGTCGCGCTGCAGAACCGCCAGGGATGCTCGCTCGTCGTCGGTGAACGGTCGCGATGTCTGGGACTCGAGGTCGAATCCGACCAGCACCGACGACGAGGACACCAACGGCCGACCCGCATCGCTCAACACGGTCTCGACCGTGAACGAACCCGCACCGATGCGCGAGACCCAGCCGTGGACCTGATACGGCTCGGCACGCCACGGCATCGTGTCGTAGACCTGTGCCTCGACCGTGCCGACGACGAACCGACCGAACGAGCTGCCCTTCATCCGCCGCGAGATCAGGTCGACTCGACTCTCCTGGACCAGCTCGAACAGCTTCGGCAGCCTCACCTGCCCGTCCTTGCCCGTGTCAGCGGCCCTGGTGTGAAGGTCGATCGGACCGACCACGTCCTGCGGGATTTCCGGTGGCGCAGCTGAGTCCCATGAGCTGACGATGCGGGCCGCAGGGCCCGTCGAGTCGGCCCAGACCTCCTGGGTCAGGACTCCGGCGTCGAACGAGGTCGTCACCGAGAGCGGTTCCTGGGACGGGAGCACCGGACGCAGGAAGGAGATGGTGACACGACTCGCGACATCGCCACGCACCGCGCCTTCGGCGGCCAGCCGGGCCTGGGCCTCGGCTGCGTACTCGAGATAGGCGACGTTGTTGACGTGTCGAAGCATGTCGATGTCCGCCCAGCGCATGGGCACCTCGTGAGTCCAGGTCGTCACCGCACGATCGTCGCAGGTGCGACCTCAGGCACTCGCCGTCGGGTCGATCTCGACGACCGGGTCACCCTCCTGGACGATCTGGTTGAGCTCGACCAGGATGCGACTGACGTGGCCACCGGCGGGTGCTACGACGGGGATCTCCATCTTCATCGACTCCAGGACCGCGACGGTGTCGCCCTTCGCCACCTGATCACCTTCACGGGCCGTGATCTTCCAGACGTTGCCGACGATGTCGGCACACGCCTCGATCATGCGTTGTCCCCGGCAGTCAGCATCCGCAGGGCGGCGACCATCCGGTCACGCGTCTCCTCGGGGTGGATGACGTCGTCGATGATGCCGGCCTCGGCCGCCAGGTACGGTCGCGCGACTTCTTCGCGATAGGTCGCGGCCAGCTCGGTGCGCAGCGCGTCGGGGTCGTCGGCGGCTGCCAGCTCACGACGGTTCAGCAAGGCCACTGCTCCGCCGGGGCCCATCACCGCGATCTCGGCGTTCGACCACGCCCACGTGACATGAGCTCCCAGGGAAGCCGAGCCCATGGCGATGTAGGCACCACCGAATGCCTTGCGCACGACGACGGTCAGCTTCGGCGAGGTGGTCTCGACGTATGCCTTGAGGACCTTCGCGCCGTGCGTGATGACGCCGCGGCCCTCCTCGACCGTGCCCGGGAGGAATCCCGGCACGTCCACGAACGTCAGCACCGGCAGGTCGAAGCGTCCACAGAACTCCACGAACCGGGCGAGCTTGACCGACGACTTCGCGTCGAGAATGCCACCGCGGGCAGCGGGCTGATTCGCCACGACACCGACGGGACGGCCGTCGAGGCGACCGAACAGCGTCAGGATGCTGGGCGCATGCTCGGGCATCAGCTCCAGGCGCGCGCCGTTGTCGAGCACGCCGTCGAGGACGGCGTTCATGTCGAAGACGACCGAGGACTTCTCGGGCACGACCTGCGGAAGTCGCTGAACGGCACCGGGGTTGGCCGGCACCGGGCTCTGCACGGTCTGACGACCACCCTTGCGGCTGGGCAGGAACGACAGCAGCAGCCGGGTGGCGTCGAACGCGTCGGCCTCGGTGTCGACCTCGAGATGAGCGACCCCGCTGGTCACGGTGTGGGTGTGGGAGCCGCCGATGTCCTCGGCACTGGCGTCCTCACCCGTCGCGGCCTTGACGATGTCGGGGCCGGTCAGGAACATCTGGCCCTGACCCTTGACCATGATCGTCCAGTCGGTCAGGGCAGGCGAGTAGGCAGCGGCCCCGGCGCACGGCCCCAGGATCAGCGAGATCTGCGGGACGACCTGCTGGGCGCGGACGTTGAGGGCGAAGATCTCACCACATCCGTGCAGCGCGAAGATGCCGTCGGGCACCCGGGCACCGCCGGAGTCGTTGACGTACACGATCGGGTAGCCGCGATCGATCGCGAAGCGCTGCGCCTGCTGGATCGCCTCGGCCATGACGGCGCCGATGGCCCCGGACGCGACGGCCGCATCGTGGCAGATGGCCACGACAGGCCGTCCGTCGACGAGTCCCCAACCGGCGACGACGCCGCTGCCGGTCGGGGTGCCATCGGGTCTGCGGCCCGCGCTCCTCATCGGCGCCATCTCGACGAAGGTGTCCTCATCGAACAGCAGCTCAGCGCGTTCTCGTGCGGTGTGGACCCGTTTGCCCTTGGGCTCGATCCTGGCGAACCGGTCGCGGCGGCGCTGCGTGAGCACCTCCCGCTGGTCGTCAGGGGTCGACAGCATGACCTGTTGGTCGGGTTGGACTGATGTCACCGGCTACTCCAAGACGTGAGCGGTTCGCCAAACATGAGGACCCCTCAACTCTAGCACGAACATGAGGAGATCCTCACCTTTTTCGGAGGGCGTTTCGCAGCCCTTGACGGATGCGATAACGTGCTCCTGATGGCTAAGCAAGCGCTTAGTGGCTGCTCTGCCGGGCCATCCGACACGACTTCCGACAGCACTGAATCCGAGGAGCACCCGTGACCGAAGTTCGCACCGCCATCGTGACCGGAGCCGCCCGTGGCATCGGCGCCGCCACCGCCAAGCGCCTCGCCTCCGACGGCATGCAGGTCGGTGTCCTGGACCTCAACGCCGAGCAGGCGCAACCCGTTGCCGACGAGATCAACGCAGCCGGCGGCAAGGCGATCGCCCTGGGCGCCGACGTCTCCGACTCCGACGCCGTCGAGGCAGCGGTCGAGAAGGTCGCGGCCGAGCTCGGCGCACCGACCGTCATCGTCAACAACGCCGGGATCATCCGCGACAACTTGCTGTTCAAGATGACCGTCGACGATTGGGACACCGTCATGGCCGTCCACCTGCGTGGCGCCTTCAACACGGTCAAGCACGCCCAGAAGTACATGGTCGAGGCGAAGTTCGGCCGCATCGTCAACTTGTCCTCGACGTCCGCCCAGGGCAACCGCGGCCAGGTCAACTACTCGGCCGCCAAGGCCGGCCTGCAGGGCTACACCAAGACCCTGGCGATCGAGCTGGGCAAGTTCGGCATCACCGCCAACGCGGTCGCTCCGGGCTTCACCGTCACCGAGATGATCGCCGAGACCGCCGAGCGCGTCGGTGTGCCGCTCGACGACTTCCTGGAAGCGGCGGCCAAGGAGATCCCGGTGGCGCGCGTGGGCTACCCCGAGGACATCGCCAACGCGATCTCGTTCTTCTGCAGCGAGAACGCCGGCTACGTCTCCGGCCAGGTGCTGTACGTCGCCGGTGGGCCGAAGGACTGATCGATGACCGTCGAAGGACTCGACCTCGCAGCCTTGCGCACCTGGCTCGACCAGGCCGCGCCGGGTCTGCTCGTGGGCCCGTTGCAGGGCCGACTCATCACGGGCGGCAAGTCGAACCTGACGTACGCCGTGACCGACGGCACCACCGAGGTCGTCGTCCGCCGCCCACCCCTGGGTCACGTCCTGGCGACGGCTCACGACATGGGCCGCGAGTACCGCGCCATGGCTGCCCTCAGCGGCACGGCCGTGCCGGTTCCCACGATGTATGCGCACTGCGAGGACACCGAGGTCATCGGCGCCCCGTTCTACGTCATGGAGCTGGTCGCCGGTACCCCGTACAAGCGAGCATCCGAGCTCGAGGCCCTCGGTGCCGAGCGCACCAGGGCCATCGCCGACCGACTGGTCGACACGCTGGCCGCGCTCCACGCCGTGGACTACCGCGCCGTGGGACTGCAGGAGTTCGGTCGCCCCGACGGCTACCTGGAGCGTCAGGTTCGCCGTTGGTCCAAGCAGCTGGCAGCCTCTCGCAGCCGAGAGATCGACGGCATCGACGAGCTCGCGGCCCGCTTGGCCAAGGCCATCCCGGCTGCCGGGGACGCGACGATCGTCCACGGCGACTACCGTCTCGACAACGCGCTGGTCGACGACAACGACCAGATCACGGCGGTGCTGGACTGGGAGATGAGCACGCTCGGCGATCCGCTGACCGACATCGCACTGATGCTGAGCTACCAGCAGATGGCCGAGGCGGCGGGCCCTGACGGGAGCTCGTCGACCGTCACCGATGCCCCGTTGGCGGCCGGTTACCCGAGCCAGGACGAGGTGCTGGAACGCTACGCGACCGCATCGGGACGCGACGTCGGCGACATCGGGTGGCACCTGGGTCTGGCGTTCTTCAAGCTCGCGGTGATCTTGGAGGGCATCCACTTCCGGTACACCCAGGGCCAGACGGTCGGCGACGGGTTCGCCGGCATCGGCGACTCCGTGGGACCACTGGTGCACGCGGGACTCGC
>DATMSF010000099.1:0-6985 GCA_035565535.1 Aeromicrobium sp. | reverse complement strand
CGCCCAGGTCACGGCGTAATAGGTACCTTCGGGGAAGTCAGCGTCGACCATGTGCCGCAGTCTATCCATCGGTTCGGGGCACGGCCGCCTGTTTAGATGGGCTTCATGGCCAGGTTGCTGATCGTTCATCACGCTCCGACTCCGGGTGTCACCGCGTTGCTGGACGCCGTGCTCGAAGGCGCCCACGACGACCTCATCGAGGGGGTCGATGTCGAGTCGTGCGCCGCGTTGGAGCCGGACTCGTCCGCGGTGCTCGCCGCGGACGGCTTCGTGTTCGTGACACCGGCGAACTTCGGCTACATGAGCGGCGCTCTGAAGCACTTCTTCGACTCGATCTTCCTCGAGGCCGGCGGCGCCCTGACCGACGACGGATCGGCCGGTCCCGTCGAGGGTGGCAAGAAGCCCTACGGACTGCTGGTCCACGGACGGTACGACACGACAGGAGCCGTGCGCTCGGTCCAGTCGATCCTCCAGGCGCTGCCCTGGGTGCAGGCCGCGGAGACGGTGGAGATCCTCGGCGATGTCGGCGACGAGCACCTGGCGCGTGCGCGGGAGCTGGGCGCGACGATCGCGGCTCAGATGTCGATCTGATCGGCTCCGGTCCTGGCCTCACGCCTCGGTGGACCGTCGGGGTTCTTGGCCACCCACTTGCGACCGGCGACGTATCCGGACTCGTACAACGCCTCTTGTTGCGTGGGGGTCAGGTCGAAGTCGGTCCACCGCACCCCGCGGGGTTTGGCGAAGATGCTGCGCTCGATGTTCTTCGGATCGCTGACGTGGCGGACCTGGGTCGAGTCGATCGTGGTGTACACCAGGCTCTGGATCAGCGAGATCGGCCCGGTCACCGGCTTGGCCAACGACTGCTCGTTCCACGGCGAGCTCAACCGGATGCCGATCGTCGGCCACCGGCTCGGCAGGCCGTCGTCGCGGTCGAAGATCTCGATCGGGTAGCTGCGCAGCAGTGAACCGTCGGCCAGGGTCGACTCGCCGTAGCGTCCCTTGATCCTGACCGGCTCGAACATGAACGGAATCGCCGAGGACGCCCGCACGGCACGACTGACCGCGAACCGGCGCGGATCGAGCCCGTACGCCGGCAGGTCCCACGGCAGGAACATCAGCCGTTGACGCGACAGGTCGCTGGTGGTGACGACCAGTCGGAACGACTTCTCCGCCGGCAGCGCGGACCCCGGGTCGTCGAACCTCAGGTCGTCGAACGTGCGCACCCCGAGGTCGGCCAGCACACCGCGCGTCCAGTCCTGCAGGTACTTGCCGTGGTACATGCCTTGATGGAGCAAGATGCCCAGCGCGTTGGCAGCCGACGGCCACCAGCTCAGCCAGCGGGCGGGTCCGCGGCGGTCCAGCATCTTGGTGTAGTCCAGCGTGCGCATGATCTCGTCGACGCGCGTCAACGGTTCGTCGCGCTGCTGCATCGCCGCGATGATGGCGCCGACGAGTGAGCCCGCGGACGAACCGGCGACTCGCTCGAATCGGTACCCGGACTCGGACAGAGCCACGGCCGCACCCACCAAGGCGATGCCCTTGACTCCACCGCCTTCGAGGACGAGATCGGCTTGACGCATGTGACTCACCCTACGTTCTCGCACGTCAGAGCCGGTGCATGGGAGAATCTGCTCTCATGACCACCGCACTCCACGTTCGCTTCTACGACGTGACCAGCGCCGACGGCACCCGCCTGCGGTGCTGGACCAACGACGCGGACGGCCCGACGGTCGTGCTCGCGAACGGCCTGGGCACCAACCCGTACTCGTGGCCGTCACTGCTGGACCCGAACTGCGGGGTGCACGTCGTCAGCTGGAACCATCGCGGAGTCGGCGGCACCGAGCGTCCGGCCAGCGGACGCATCGACATGGACTCCTACATCGAGGACGCCATCGCCGTGATGGAGGATGCGGGGGTCGAGTCAGCGGTCTTCGCCAGCTGGTCGATCGGCGTCGCGGTTGCGTTCGCGCTGGCCGATCGTCATCCCGAGCGGGTCAAGGGCATCCTCGCGATCGGCGGGGTCCCGGGCAACACGTTCGCGACGATGCTGTCCCCGCTGCGCGTGCCGCGTCCCATCGCCCGGCGACTGACCCGCGGAGTCACGCGCGCGACGACCGTGGCCGGCTATCCGCTGGCACCGCTCGTCAGGCGCATCCCGTGGACCAATGCCACGACGCGGATGATCCAGAAGTCCCGCTTCATCAACCCGGCTGCCGACACAGCACAGCTGCGCGACCTGCTGCAGGAGTTCTGCACGACCCACCCGGCCTGGTACGCCCGGCTCGCGATCGCCGTGGCCGATCACCCACGCATCTCGCTGTCGAAGATCGCCTTCCCGACCACGTTCATCGCCGGGCGCTGGGACCTGCTGACCGGTGCCCGCGACATGAAGGAGGCCTCGGACCGCATCCCGCACTCGCGGTACGTGCTGGCCGAGGCCACCCACTTCATCCCGATCGAGCGACCGAGGCTCGTCCTCGACGAGCTGAAGCTGCTGCTCGCGCAGGTGCCGTCATGCTAGTTTCACACGTGCTTCGAATCCCCCAGCGCGATCGAGTCGCCAACGCACTCGCCGTCATCGCACTCGCCGGCCTCCCAGCTGCCTGCGGCTCGGATACTCCCTCGTCCGCAGAATCTTGCCCGCTCTCGTCGACTGCGTTGGCCCAGGCGCTGGGCGCGCCCATGTCCGAGCCGTCGATCTCGGTCGAGGACAACCAGAACAGTTCTCGCGCGGCCGACAAGCACGGAATCGTGACCTGCACCTTCACTGTTGCCGGCGCGCCGACTCGTGACGAGGAGTGGTGGACCGTGCCGGACACGTCGTGGAGCCCGCTGACGGCGGTGCACTTCGAGTCGCTCAGGCCCGGTTACGACGACGCGACTCTCAGGCAGTGGACGACCGATCACCCGGACGCACTGTACGACGCGAACGGTCAGGCGTGGGTGGTCTGGCTCTCCTCGGGAAGCAGCACCACGTGGCCACCGACCAGCACCGGCGTCGGCGGCGAGCTCAAAGCGACTGTGATCGACCGGATCGCCACCGAGATCGACTAGTCGCGCCCACCGTCACACGACGATGCTGACCAGCTTCGGTGCCTTGACGATGACCTTGCGCACCGGACGTCCGTCGATCGTGCGGACGACGTTCGGTTCGGCCAGAGCCAGCGCCTGGAGCTCGTCGTCGCCGATGTCGGGCGCGACGTCGAGCTTTCCGCGCACCTTGCCGGCCACCTGCACCACACACGTGACCGTCTCGGAGACGACATAGGCGGGGTCGGCCACCGGGAACGGCTCCCGCGCGAGCGACGCGTCGTGTCCCGAGCGCGCCCACAGCTCCTCGGCGATGTGCGGCGCGATGGGTGCCAGCATCAGCACGAGCGGTTCCAGCGCACCGCGCGCATGGCAGTCCGTCTTGGTCAGGTGGTTGGTCAGCTCGATCAGCTTGGCGATGGCGGTGTTGAACCGCAGGTGCTCCATGTCGGCGCGCACGCCGTCGATCGTCTTGTGCAGGACGTGCAGGGTCTCGTCGTCCAGGTCCTCGTCGGTGATCAGTGTGGCTCCGGACTCCTCGTCGACGAACAGTCGCCACAACCGCTGCAGGAACCGCTGCGAGCCCACGACGGCCCGCGTCTCCCACGGGCGCGACGCGTCCAACGGGCCCATCGACATCTCGTAGACGCGCAAGGTGTCGGCACCGTACTCGGCGTACATCTCGTCGGGCGTCACCGCGTTCTTCAGGCTCTTGCCCATCTTCCCGTACTCACGAGTGACGGGCTTGCCCTGGTAGGTGAACGTGCCGTCGGGCTCCTCGACGACGTCCGCGGCGGGCACGTGGACACCGCGCTCGTCGGTGAACGCGTAGGCCTGGATGTAGCCCTGGTTGAACAGCCGGTGGAACGGCTCCTCGCTGCTGATGTGCCCCAGGTCGTACAGGACCTTGTGCCAGAAGCGGGCGTACAACAGGTGCAGGACCGCGTGCTCGACGCCACCGACGTACATGTCGACGCCGCCGGTGTCCCCGGGGTTCTGCGGCCCCAGCCAGTACCGCTCGATGTCCGGGTCGACCAGCTTCTGGTCGTTGTTGGGATCGGGGTAGCGCAGCTCGTACCACGACGAGCCCGCCCAGTTGGGCATCGTGTTGGTCTCGCGACGGTACTTCTTGGGCCCGTCGCCGAGGTCGAGCGTCACCTCGACCCATTCCTCGGCGCGCGCCAACGGCGGTTCCGGCTCGCTCGTCACGTCATCGGGGTCGAACGTGCGCGGTGAGTAGTCGGGCACCTCCGGCGAGTCCAGCGGCAGCATCGACTCGGGCAGGGCGATCGCCTGGCCGGCTTCGTCGAACACGATCGGGAACGGCTCGCCCCAGTAGCGCTGGCGGCTGAACAGCCAGTCGCGCAGGCGGTAGGTCGTGGTGCCGGCGCCGTGACCGTGCTGCTGCAGCCACTCGATGATGCGGCTCTTGGCCTCGGCGACCGAGAGTCCGTTCAACGACACCGAGTCGTTCGCGGAGTTGATGATGGTGCCTTCTCCGATGTAGGCCTCGGTCTGGTCGACCTGCTCCTGCAACGTCGGAACGATCGGCAGGCCGTACGCCGTGGCGAACTCGAAGTCGCGCTGGTCGCCGGACGGCACCGCCATGATGGCGCCCGTTCCGTAGCCCATCAGGACGTAGTCGGCGATGAAGACCGGGATCGACTCGCCGTTGACCGGGTTGACGGCGTACGCGCCGGTGAACACGCCGGTCTTGTCCTTGTTCTCCTGGCGTTCCACGTCGGTCTTGGCCGCCGCAGCCGCCCGGTAGGCCGCGACGGCGGCCTTCGGGTCGTCGGCGCCGTTGGTCCAGGTGCGCGGGGTGGCGTTGTCCCACTCCTGTGCCGTCAGCACGTCGACCAGCGGGTGCTCGGGCGAGAGCACCATGTAGGTGGCGCCGAACAGCGTGTCGGGTCGGGTCGTGAACACCTCGATGACGTGATCGCCTGAGGTGAACCTGACGTGTGCGCCGTGGGACCGGCCGATCCAGTTGCGCTGCATCTGCTTGACGTTCTCGGGCCAGTCGACGCGGTCCAGGTCGTCGATCAGTCGGTCCGAGTACGCCGTGATGCGCATCTTCCACTGCCGCAGGTTGCGCGTGAACACCGGGAAGTTGCCGCGTTCGGAGCGACCCTCGGCCGTGACCTCCTCGTTGGCCAGCACCGTGCCCAACCCCGGGCACCAGTTGACCGGGGAGTCGTCGATGTAGGCCAACCGCACGCCGTCGATCAGCAGGCGTCGCTCGGTCGGCTGCAGATCGCACCACGCCGTGCCGTCGGGTGCGTTTCGCTCCCCCGACTCGTACTCGGCGATCAGCTCGCTGATCGGGCGTGCCTTGTCCTGCTCGGTGTCGTACCACGACTCGAAGATCTGGATGAAGATCCACTGCGTCCAGCGCACGAAGTCGGGGTCGATCGTCGCGAAGCTGCGCCGCTCGTCGTGCGCCAGGCCGAGGCGTCGCAGCTGACGCTTCATCGTCGCGATGTTGTTGAGCGTGTTGGTGCGTGGGTGCTCGCCGGTCTGGATCGCATGGAGCTCCGCCGGCAGGCCGTACGCGTCGTAGCCCATCGTGTGCAGGACGTTGTCGCCCAGCATGCGGCGAAAACGGCCGATCACGTCGGTCGCGATGTACCCCAGCGGGTGACCGACGTGCAGGCCCGCGCCCGACGGGTACGGGAACATGTCCATGATGTAGAACTTGGGTCCCAGCGAGGCGAACGACGGGTCGCTGAGGTCGCCGGACGGGTTCGGCGCGTGGAACGTTCCCTCGGCCGACCAACGGTCCTGCCAGCGCAGCTCGATCTCGTCCGCGAGTGCCGCCGAGTAGCGGTGGGGCGAGATGGAGTCGGTCGAGTCGTCGTTCACAGTCACTGAACGATGTTATCGACGCGCGGTGGCGGCTCAGGCGTCGGCTGCGAACTTCTCGACGCGCTTGGTCGGGCCGGAGACGATCAGCTCGTCGCCGCGCTGGACCACCGTGTTGGCGCCGGCGTACTCGAACTCGCCCCCGCCGCTCTTGACCGCGACGATCGTGATGCCGTACTCGCTGCGCAGCCCGGACTCCTGCAGCGTCCTGCCGTGCGCTGTCGCGGGCGCCGCCGTGCGGGCGATCGCGAAGTCGTCGAACTCGACGAAATCGGTCATCGAACCGGTGACGAGGTGCGCGACCCGCTTGCCCATCTGCGATTCCGGACGGATGACGTGGGTGGCGCCGACGCGTTCGAGAATCGCCGCGTGCTTGCCGCTGATGGCCTTGGCCCACACCTCGGTGACGCCGAGGTCCAACAGGCTCAGCACCGTCAGCACGCTGGCTTCCAGATCGGTACCGATGCCGACGACGGCGACGTCGAACTGGTCGGCCCCGATCTGGCGCAATGCCTCAGTGTCGGTGGCGTCGACCGAGACCACGTGGGTGAACTCGCTGGCGTACCGCTGCACGATGTCGTGCCGTTGGTCGACCGCGAGCACTTCGTGACCCAGTTGGGACAGCGACCGCGCCACGGCGTAGCCGAATCGCCCCAGCCCGACGACAAGGACGGAGTCTCGCGACGGTTTGTTGTGTCGGTCGGCCACGGTCGCTCCTCGGATCATTGCGAGGTTCATGCTCACCCGCATGCGCCATCGTGCCGACTCACCCGCCGAACATCAAGCGACACGGCCCGCTCGCATCCGGGTCTACGGGGTCACTGGGCGGGGAAGGTGTCAGGTTCTGGTCGCGCAATTAGTTCAGCGGGCGCGGTTGCGCGGGGACTTGACTGCCACCGGTTGATGGTTTGGGACTGCTGCACGATCGGGTGACAGGTTGGGTCACGCAGCCTGAGTGGCTGGCGTGGTCATGATGGTTTCGAACTCGATGGGGGTCAACCGCCCGAGAGCGGCCTGGCGGCGACGACGGTGATAGGTCCGCTCGATCCAGGTCACGATCGCGATCCGGAGTTCCTCGCGGGTTGTCCAG